>JABDKS010000310.1 GCA_013002105.1 Pirellulaceae bacterium
GTGGGCACAGCCAAAGTGGCATGCAGCACGCTCCTTGTACGTGCGACCTTTTTGGTGTCCGACGACCAAGACTTTGAATCGATCGAGTTTTGCAAAGCCGGCCAACATCGCGCGATCGTCGCCGAAGTGTTTGTCGCCGTGCAATTCGACAAACTCATCAAACGCCAAGTTCAAATAATCGCGTGTGTACGGACGATTCTTGTGACGAGCAACCTGCACGGTTTGCCAAGCGTCCAATGATCCGTAGACGGTGCGCAGCAATTCGACAAGCTGCAGTCGCAGGGTGCGGATCTCGTTTTCGGTTTCATCACTTCGATCGGTTTGCCGCTGTAGCGACGCGATGCGGGCTTCCAAATCCGCGATCTCCGATTCGAATTCCAATCCAGGGCCTGCGCTCATTCTTGTTTGCCTTTGGGTGCGTTTGCTCGAGCATCCTCTTTTCCTGATGCTTCTTTTTTATCCGCATCATTCTCCGTATTTTGCTTTTCGGACTTTCGCTTCTTGGGCTTCTCGACTTTGGGTGCCTGCGGTTTTTTGAACATGTCATCGGCGCCTTTGATACCAGGCATGTGGTCAAACACACTGATCTCCGGTTTGCGCAGACGCTTTTTGAAAATCTCCATGGCTCTGAATTCTTTCAGAAACTCCCACATCGACGGGGGTCGATCATCCGCCTTCTTAGCCATCATCCGCTTGACTAAGTCAGCGAACTCTTTGGTCACGTTCTCGTTGTGAACGATTGGACTGGGGATTGACGAACTCAGGTGACGATTGAGTAGGTCGTTGGGTGTGTCTCCCGTATAAGGAGGTTTTCCGGTGACCAATTCGTACAGCACGCAGCCAAAGGCATAGATGTCGGTTCGCTCATCACAGACTTTGCGACGAATCTGCTCGGGTGCCATGTAACTCCGCGTACCCTTGGCGGTCTTGCTACTGTGGAACAAACGGCTCAACCCGGTCTTTTTCTTTTCGGAAATGGTAAAGTCGATTAGTTTCGTTACACCTTCGCGACTGACCAAGAAGTTGTCCGGCTTGATATCCAGATGAATCCAATTCTTGGTGTGCATGTAATACAGGCCTTCGGCGGCTTGTTCGACAATTTTGTCCAGCATGAATGCCAGCGAATCGGGGCCCCGGCGCAACGCCTGTTTCATGTTCAGTTCGCTGAACAATTCGAGAACCAGGAAGGGCGTTCCCGATTCCACTCGCATCTCGTGAACCTTGATGATTCGCGGACTCGCTAGATCTTTCGCCACGTTGTACTCGTGTTTCAGCGAAGCGATTTCAGCTTTGTCGACACGAAATTTTCCCTTCAGTAATTTCAATGCGTAGCGTTTCTTCTTGTGCTCCTCCATGGCTTCCCACACGTCACACGTGCTTCCCGCCCGAATCAGTCGCGCGAGGCGATAGGGACCGAGGAAATCGCGAGTCTTGCTCATCAGCGAACGGTGGGGTTGAAAGAGAAGAAAAAGGGGACGATTCACCGTTACCCATGATAATTGGCTGAGCTAGTCTTCGGGAACCCGGTCACCGCTGATGTGGCAAACTAGCCGCCCTGTTTGTGCTCTGACGGAGAATGGGCGAGCACATCGCGGTATAAATCGCGAATCTGGCGTGTCATGGTTTGATGCCGGAATTGATCCGTAAATCGTCGGCGACCTTCTTGTCCCAGTCGGATTCTCAACTCTCGATCCGACCCCAATTGTTTTATGGCCTCTGCCAAAGCTTTCGTGTCCGACGGCGGGATCAAAAAACCGGTTTGGTCGGAGATGCAGACTTCCCGAGCCCCATCGACGTCATAGCTGATCACGGGCCGACCCGCGATCAACGCTTGTGACAGTGCACGGGCCAAACCCTCCCGGTAAGAGGTGTGCACCAACACATCCATCGCGCCAATCAGTCCGGGGACTTCCGACGGTGGGACCAATCCAGTGAAAATAAAGTTCTCTGCAAGCCCCATCGATTGGATCCGCGCGGTCAACGATTCTCGCAAAATACCATCACCAACCAGCAGGAACCGAATGTTTGGTATTTGACGGACCACGGACTCGGCAGCCGTGACCAAATCGTCATGCCCTTTCAAATGAAACAGTCTCGCAATTTTGCCGATCACGACCTGATCATCCGTCAGGCCGTACTTGGAGCGAATCGCTTGGCGCTGTTGGTCGGCGTGCAAAAACGGATCGACATCCATACCGCTGTAGATCGTCGTGAATTTTTCACGAGGTGCGACACCGGCGGCGACCAATTGGTCGGTCATGGCGTCGGCGACGCTGATAAGTCGATGACAACTGCGCCCGGCCCAACGTTCGCAGCGACGAAAGAATTCTCGCGCAAGCGGTGATTGGTAGGGATGAAACGGTGCGCCGTGAACGGTGTGGATAATCGCGGGAACGTTTTCGCTCCAGGCAGCGCGCCGGCCAAGCAGGCCTCCTTTGGCACTATGGGTGTGTGCAACGTCGGGTCTAAATTCACGCAGCGTTGATCGAATGCTCTGCAGCGCCCGCCAGTCGCGCAGTGGATGAATATTTCGCCGCAGGTTGGGCAAAACCTTGATTTGCAACTCCCCTGCCCTGCCCTGGCTCAGTAAATCGCCTTCGGGTCCTGTCTCCGGACCGGTGATCAGCAATACATCATCCCCATGGTCTCGCATCAAATCGAGACAATTCAGGAGCGTGTTTTCTTGCGCGCCCCCGATGATCATTCGGGTGATAATGTGAGCGATTCGCACTGAGTCACCGCCTTGGCAAAGTTGCGGACACGTTTACAGGTGGAGTTTCAAGAACGAATCAATGTCGGCAACAACGCGCGCGATCCAGTCGGCCTGATTCCAGTGGCCGTGTTTGGCTCCTTCGTGAGTGATCAGACCAGTGGCAATTCCCAAAGCTTTCAGTTTGTTTCTTGCAGCCTGGTTGCGTGCAGGATTGTCCAAGCTTCCCACAATGAACAGTGTTGGTGGCGACTGAGCATCGATTTTCTCATCGGCGTCGGCCAAGTGGTATTGTTCGGGCAGTTCATCGATCGTGCCACCGATCCATTGGACTGCGTAGGACGGCTTTGCCGGATCTCGCGATCGATCGGCGATTGAGCCGGTTGCGATTTGCAGTGGGCCCGCCATGACGACGGCTGCTTGCAGGACTGACGGCATATCGCTCGCTGAGGGATGTTTTAAATTCGATCGTTGCGCACCGTGGGCCATCAACCCGACCAAATGACCGCCGGCCGAACCGCCCACCGCGGCGATTCGATTGGGATCGATTCCGTACCGCGCCGCATTCTTTCGCAAGTAACTGGTTGCGGCATTGCAGTCACGAATGGCGGCGGGAAACTTGGTTTCGTGAGCGAGACGATACTCGATGGCTGCAACCACATAGCCACGTTCGGCCAAACGGAGACTCAACGCGCGAAACTTTGTTTTGTCGCCTTTTACCCAGCCGCCGCCATGAACGACAATGATGGCGGGATTGGGACTGCTGCGACTTGCGCTGGGCGTGAATACGTCCATCAACAGCCGGCGTCCGTCAATGTCGGCGTAAACGACGTTGAACTTGGCCGATAGATTGCCTCGGACTTGGGTAGACAGGTCGTCGTTTTCGGACGAGTTACCGCTGGGAGCAGCAGCACCGGAACTGATGGGTGGATTAGGTGACACGGCATAGGCATGGACCGACTGTCGATACAGTCCGCCAAAGGTGCTGATGAAAAGGGTTCGGCCTTCGATGCCTCCCATCACCACATTGATGGGTCGCTCGGGCGTTCGCAATTGATCTATCTTGTTGCCATTGGGATCAAAAACTGTCACGGTTTGCGCACCCGTGCAGTAAACATTGCCCGCTCGATCGACACACATTCCGTCGCCTCGAAAACCATTCTCGGTCGATTCCAGTTGTGCGAAGGCGACTGCTTTCTGCTTTTCTACTGCGGCATCAATCGTGATCTTGCTTATGAGTCCCGTTTTGGCGGACGACACATACAACGTTGCTCCATCGGGCGACAGGGCGATGCCATTGGGCGAGTCCAGATGATCAACAAACACCCCTGCCCTGCCCCGCATCTGCGCGTCGCCCTGGGATTGATCGGGGATGGCATTCGCCTCGATGCGTCGTACGCATCCTTCGCCGGTGATGGTCACGTAAACGTTGCCAACGGCGTCGACCACCAAGTCGTTGGGGCGTTTCTTGGGGTCCAACTGGGCAAGCGTTTTGGGAGGACCGGTTTGCGAAAAGACGGCGATGCGGCTGTTTGCATTGTCCGAAACGTACAACTTGCCCAGTTGATAACAGCATCCGGAAATTCCCAGGCCTTGATTACGAACCCGCGGTGCTTCCGCTGGTTTGCGAAGATTGAAAACCAGCAATCGCTTGCCTTTCACGTCGGGAACAAACAGACTGCCACGACCGTCCCAGGCGGCACCGTCGGCGAGTTCAAAATCCGGGTGGACCATTTGCAAAGGTTCAGAGCGATCGATCACCCCACGTTTTTGACCCACCGACTCCGCAGCATTGCAAGTCGCTGCGAACAAGAAGACCGATGGACAAACCAGCACGAACGAAATGCGGTTGAGGACAGGGTCGGGTAGTCGCATGGTAGCGTGGCACAAGAGAGGAGCAAATGAACCTCCCTAGCATGTTCGGTCCGCACTCCGGGCACCAGTCCCGGCAACAAAAAACGGCATTCCGATCAGTGATCGGAACGCCGTGTTTTGAATCGCTAAAGAGTCGCGGTGGGGAGCCTAGGTGCCAAATTCGATGCGGCGGCGTCCCAATTGCGACTGGAGTCGGTTGACGATGGAAGTGTGCATTTGGCTGACGCGTGATTCGCTCAGGTCCAAGGTTGCACCGATCTCTTTCATCGTCAATTCCTCGTAGTAGTAGAGGATGATGATCAGTCGCTCGTTGCGATTGAGTCCTTTGGTGACCAATCGCATGAGGTCGTTCTTTTGGACGCGACGTGTTGGGTCCTCACCCTTTTTGTCTTCCAAAATGTCAATTTCACGAACGTCCTTGTAGCTGTCCGTTTCGTACCACTTTTTATTCAGTGAGACGACGCCGACGGCATTGGCGTCTGACTGCATCTTTTCGACTTCTTTGATCGACAGCTCCATGTGTTCAGCGATTTCCTGAACGGTTGGTGCGCGGCCGAGTTTTGTTTCCAGCGTCTTGCGAGCAACGCCCAGCTTGCTGGCTTTACTACGCACCAGTCGCGGTACCCAGTCCATCGTACGCAGTTCGTCCAACATGGCACCGCGGATTCGCGGGACGCAGTAAGTTTCGAACTTCACGCCACGTTCAAGATCGAATGCGTCGATCGCATCCATCAGGCCAAAGATGCCGGCACTGATCAAGTCATCCAGTTCGACACCGTCGGGTAGACGCTGCCAGATTCGTTCGCCGTTGTATTTCACCAACGGCATGTAACGTTCAACCAACCGATTGCGAAGCGGTTCGTATTCCGAAGAATCTTTGGTGATTTTCTTGAAAGTAGCCCAGACCTCCAGGATCTCATCGTTTGTAGAGACTGCAGCTGCCATCCATTCCTCCGTGAACGTTACTTTCGGCCAACGACATCTTGTCATTGGCACTTGGCCACTTTCGAAGTCACCATCAGGATCGATGGTGACTTGGTAATTCATCTAGCTTTGTTGGCGAAACGTGGTTCACACGAGCATCCATGCCTGAGTGACCCACATCGCCCTCGTTCAGCTGAAAATGTATTGAACGTCCGTGTCCGTCATTCTCAGTTGAAAGCTTCTCATTTGTTTCAAACGATTCGATATGAACCGCCCGAACACACGTTGCGAAACAAGGTTACGTTGGAAGTAACGTTTATTCCCCAAGTTCGACAAGCCAAACTTTCGAAGAACCGTTCAAGTGGCTTTCCGATTGCGCGGCTTCCCGCTGTTTCTGTATCGGGAGTGAAGACTCCCGAGCATTAGTTGTTTTTCGTCTAAATTATGCCGCTTCGATCTGTGGTAGCGCGGTTCGCGTCGATAACAAGCGAGCTAGCAAAGTTTCTGCATCTCCGACGGAAATGTCGTCGGGGACTTGTTGGCCATTTGTCAAATAGCTGACTGGTATCCCAGCGAACATGTCGGTCGCGGTAATAGCCGACAACACACCTGCCGTCTGCGGTGCTTCGTCCAACTTGGTCAAAATGGCTGCCGTCGGTCTCGCCGGCGCAAACCCATCCAAGACAGTGTGAATCGTCGAAGTCGAACTGGTGGCGCTGAGCACCAAGTGAGTTTCATCGGGTTGCGCCGATCCGAGCAGATCGACCAGTTCGTCAATTCTGGCATCGCTACGTGGACTGCGACCTGCCGTATCAATTAAAACCAAATCAACATCGCCCAGTGAATCGAGCGCCGATGTCATTTGCTGGGGGTGTTCAACAACTTGCATCGGCAAGTCCATGATTTCTGCGTACGCTTTGAGTTGTTGTACTGCAGCGATCCGAAAGGTATCGATTGTCACCAGGCCGACGCGGCGTTTGGATTCCAATCGGAACCCGGCAGCCAGTTTGGCGACGGTGGTCGTCTTGCCAACACCTGTCGGGCCGACCAGAGCGACCACGTGCCGCGTCCCGGGCGGGATGCGGATGGGGCCGGCAAAGTGCAGTTCGCGTGCAACGCTTCTTTGGAGATGTTCCAGCCAAGGTTGCGGGACGAAGTCGTCCAGATTGGCCGCAAAACTAATTGTGGCATCGATCCAGCGATCCACAGTGCCCGCTCGAACCCCGATGGATAGTAGTTCGTCTCGATAAGCCTTCAGTTGCGGCGGTAGGTTGTTCTCGATCGGCGTAGCCGGTTCCGATGAGCCGACGATGCGTAATTGAGGAGCGGTTGTGTTGGCGTGCTCGCCGCGACTGACCGCGGAGTTTGCGAGATCTTGGACATTGCGCGAGTCGGTAACCGGGGCGCTGGTCCGCATGTCAAACCGTTGATCGACAGTCGTTACGGTGTCGTTGGCGGCATCTTGGCCAATCCCAGCAGTTACCTCGACATACGTCCGCCCAAGCCAACCCATCCATCCGTCGCGCACTTGTCGCGTGTGCAACACCGACGCCTCGGGACCCATCTGTTGACGGATCTCCTCCAGGGCGTCTTGCAAGCTGGCGGCTCGAAAGGTGCGAATCTGCATAGGGACAAGTGACTTGGGGTGACGGTGATGTGGGGGATTTCTCGGAGGTAAATACCGAGTGCGGCGATGTTAGGCTGCCGCGTGTTGTTGGGTTGGATTCGTGTCTATTTCTTGGATCGGTGCGCGTGGATCATTCGATGCCATTTCTGTCGGCGCTAACGAAATCACCGCGTGCGACTGAACCTGAGTGTCGTGTGTGATTTCTTCCAGTGAGAGTACTTTCAACCAGGGCATCGATATCGCAGTGATCTGTCGCAAGGCAAGTCGAATTCGTGGTCGAACCAAAACCACCGGGGGATGCCCACTGGCAACTAGGTTCTTAACGGCTTCTTTGATTCTCTTGCAAGTGAACTCTGAAGCTTCCGGTGCGAACTTTGTCAAAAGTCCAGAATCTGTTTTCTCAATCGAATCAGCAATTTCCAATTCCAGTAACGGATCAAGTGTGACCACGTGGATGACATCGTGGGAATCGCGATAGCGAGCGCTAATGGTGCGCGAGAGTCCCTGTCGAACATGCTCGCAAAGGATCGCGGTGTCGTCGGTTCGGCTCGCGACATCACCGAGGATTTCCAATATTTGTCGCAGTTGGCGGATCGGAACTCCTTCGCGAAGCAACTGCTGCAATACCTGTTGAACCTCGCTGATTCGCATGGTTTTTGGAATCAAGTCATCGACCAACACAGGAGCAGTTTCACGCAGCTGATCGATCAGGTGTTGAGTCGCATCGCGTGAGAGAAGTTCATCGGCGTGGAAGGTGGAAATTTCCCGCAAGTGATTTGTCAGGACTTCCACCGGCGTCTGGATCACATAGCCGTAGATGGCAGCCTGCTCTAGATTGGCTGGATCAATCCAGCGACCTGTTTGGCCGGGCAAAAGATCGGTTGCCGGAATGCCATCGATTGTGCCGGTGGTATCGCCATCATCGATCGCCAATAACCGATCAGGTTGTAGTTCGGCCTGCAGAATGGCATCGCCCGCTAAGCGAATTTCGTAAGCATTGTGGCTTAGCGAAGCGTCGTCGCGAACCCGGACTTTGGGCAAAATGACACCGATGTCCGCAGCCAGTGCGTTACGCATATCACTGATTCGCTGCATCAAGTCGCCACCACGCGACGGTGCCGCAAGGCCCACCAATCCAACCCCAATCGCAACTTCCATCGGATCGACTGACAAAAAATCTTCGACTGGCTTTGGATGCGGAGTTGGTTTTGCGGCGCGGGCGGCTTGCTCGCGGGCATCATTCTCCTGCTCGACGCGGTTTCGCTGTTGTTTCAGTACAATCGCCAGCCCAATGCAACCGGCGCCCAACGCGGCCATCGGAATGGTCGGCAGGCTGGTGACCATCAACAGGAGTAGGAACCCGCCGGCAATCAACAGAGCTTTGGTGTTGCCAAATAGCTGTTGCAAGAATTGGGTTGAAGGTCGGTTTGCTTGGCGCTTCGCGTGACCAACAAACCGGCGGCCAAGGATATTAACAATGCCGGGATCTGACTGACCAGTCCGTCGCCGATGGTAAGTTTGGTGTAGATCGCTCCGGCTTGGCTAATCGGCATCCCAGCCTGAATCACGCCGATGTACAAACCGCCAATGATATTGACGATCGTGATTACGATGCCTGCGATCGCATCGCCACGAACAAATTTGCTCGCCCCGTCCATTGCACCATAAAAATCTGCCTGTGACCGAATATCATCACGCCGACGGCGGGCTTCATCATCGTTGATCAGTCCCGCGTTGACGTCAGCGTCAATCGCCATCTGGCGTCCCGGCATGCCGTCGAGCGCGAATCGTGCTGCGACTTCGCTGATTCTCATGGCACCTTTCGTGATCACGACAAATTGAATCAAAACCAAAATCACAAAAATGATGAGTCCGACTTCGACCCGATCGCCGGTCACGAATTCGCCGAATCCACGGATGACGCCGCCAGCGGCATTCATGCCTTCGGTTTCCGCGGTCGTCAGAATCAGCCTTGTGGTGGCAACGTTCAGCACTAACCGAGATAGCGTGGTTGCCAGCAAGAGCGAAGGAAAAACACTGAATTCCAACGGCGTCGACACGTGAATGGTGGTCAGCAGAACAATCACACCAATGGTGATGTTCGCTGCCAACAGCAAGTCCATCAATGCAGGCGGCAACGGAACCAGAATGACCATCAAGCATGCGATGATCCCTACTGGGAGGACCAGGTCACGATAGCGTGATAGAAATTCCATGAGCCATCCTTGGCACGGTTCACAATGCGGTAAATCTAGTCTTTGGTCTCGATGAAAGTCGTGTTCGTGGGAAAATTGAACGAACCAATCGCACGCTCAGACTCGCTCTGCCCATGTCGTTTTCCCGCAATCGGTTTCACCAACCTGCCTCGCTGTCATTCAAAGCATTTTCGTCACCGCCGTAGGGTTGTCGTAGTCCGGGGCCTGTCCTGGCATGGTTCAGCAAGACAGGTCCTGGCCTTTGAAAAATCTTAAAATGCTCTCGCAGGCGATTGATTCTCCCAGGCGATCGAGGGATCAACGCCGTGGAGCGACGATACAGAAAATCGTCCCCCCTGGTCCAGAGTAGACCGCCCGGCAATTCACCGGTTCAGGCAAATCGCGTGATCGGTTTCACACGCTGTTTCCCAGATTCCCAGGTTGCGACCATGGCACGCTAGGTGGCGAAAGATGGCTCCCAAGGTCAGCGGACAGTACCTGTTGGCGATGCCCTGTCCGATGGGGAAGACGTTGTCCGATGGGTAGCTGGACAGCGCCACTTTCCATTAGCCATTGGGCGATAGCTCCGGTTGTTGTCGGAAGGAACCGCGGCGATCGCCGTGCAGCGAACAGGCCGGGGAAACGGAGCATGCAATTCCAAAGTGACGCTGTGCAGATAGACCTTGTCCGATGCGTCGTCCTTGTCCGATCGCTAGACCTCGGGATGACCCGACGACTCGTTCGCATCATCGGGGACGTCAACTTGTTGGGTTTGTGCGTTCCTGCCGGCGATGGAACGTAGCTTTGGCAGCAGTAAACGCCGCAAGTGCCCAATGGGATAGTCGGTCCGTGTTTGCACCTTCAACAACTTGATTCCCGTTGCTTTGACAGCACGATTGACAAATGGGTCACGTGATCGGCCAGTCGGATCTGTTTCGGTGGCATCGGCAAGTTCGACGACAGCCAAGGGCTGCATCGTGAACGGATCGCACAGCAGAAAGTCGACATATTTTCGATCCAACTTAATCGCATGGACCAAATTCACGTCGCGGTTCGCCCCGTCATCGTCGCCAAACTGATCGGGTATACGCACAAAATCCGCTAGACGAACTTTGGCAAAAACAACAGCGTCCGATGCAACGGCGGCGACCAGTGCGCGGTACAGCGTGGCTTTTTGCTCGCACAACATCTGCGAGCGCAGTGCAAAAGGTAACGCTATTGCCGGCCCGGACTGCTCTTGCGACGAGGCGGTTTGCTCCTGCTCGGTCGCAATGCCGAGCAGGTTCAACGCTGCTTTGCCCCATTGGGACACCGAATCATGATCCACCAAACAAACTCCGCATTCAGCTCAATAACGCTTTGCACAGAGTATTAGGTCGATGACAAGTGCTTCTGTGTACAGTCATCTACTTGATGCAGATTAAATGCGTGTGGGTGGGTCGCGTCGTCCACTCGAAACATCGACGTGTCGTCTCACGTCGCAAGCAGAGCTACTCGAATGTCGCGAACAATTTTGCCCGAGGAGATACCCGATGAGATAGGCGAGAAAGCATAGTTGAAAACCTCATTGCCCAAAACGGTGGAAACTTCCCGCAATCGAATGGTTTTCCAAGACTGCCTCTGTGGGTGGGGGCCGCACTGCTAGGTCGAAAGTTGCATGACCAATGGAGGCTTACCGTGCCAGGCAATTCTTGATGTCATTGGCGATTTTCGGATTCGCGGCAAATGGGTCGTTGGTGCGCTGGGTGTATCGCAATAACTCCTTTGCCAGTCGGTGCGAAACCGCAGCCGTTCCAGGTCGACCATAGAAATTCAGTAGCTCGTCTGGGTCCTCTTGTGCGTCAAAAAGCCACGGACGATCTTTTACGGAAAAAATCAATTTGTAGCGTTGGTCGACGGCGGCGAGCCATGTTGGCGATGTTCCGGCGTTTCGGAGGAAGGTGACTGCACCGGTTTCTTTGTCCGTTGTCCTCTTAAGCAACTCGCTCAAATCGCGACCTTCAAACTGCGTGCTGTTCTTGATTCCCGCCAGTCCCAGCAGGGTGGGCGTGATGTCGACCGTCCCCATCGGATCCCCGTAGATCACACCAGAATTGAGACGTGAGGGGTATCGAATCAACATCGGCACCCGTGCGGAGCCTTCGTACGGGTTGCCCTTGTTCAAACGGTCATGTTCATAGCAAAGATCGCCATGATCGGAGGTCAGCAACACGATGGTGGAATCGAGCATCTGTTTTTCTTCGAGCATCGCAAGCAAACGACCGACGTTGTCGTCGATGCATTTGACCATGCCGAAATATTTGCTCATTTGTTCACCCCGAAAGATGGCATGTTTCTTTGCCTTTCCACCCAGCCAGCCCGGCGATGGAACATCATCGCGACCGTAGGTACGCGGTGCGAGAAACCGTAGGTCATCAAACATTCGATCGTAGGGTTCACGCACCGTGTTGGGACCGTGAGGATCGGGATAGCTCACAACGGCTAGGAATGGTTGGTCTTTGCATTGGTTGATGAACTGGATCGTATGATCGGTCAAAAAGTCAGTCGCAAATGACTTTTCGTCAGCACCGTCGACGCCATAGGCGGGCTCGCCCTGATTGTTTTTAGCCGCGACACGAGGACCGTCATCGCTATTCTCGAATTTCTTCCAGTGACCACGATTGAACATAGCCGTTTTGTATTTAAAACCGCCGTCGACCTTGGGTGCCCACTCCGGTTTGCCCTTACCGCCTAAATGCCACTTGCCGACAAAACCTGTTTGATATGCGTTTGCATTCAGCAGCTTTGCAAGGGTTGGGATATCGTCACGTAGCTTCATGTCATTTTGTGGTGCACCGGTATTGTGCGGGTACCGACCAGTGATCATCGCGGCACGACTAGGCGTACAGACCGGCGCGGTGGCGTAGGCACGTGTGCACAACACACCTTCATGCGCCAGTCGATCGATGTGCGGCGTCTCGACGATCGCATCGGGACCCCACATCTCAGCCTGTTCCTTGGGCAACTGTTCGCGATAGCAACCCAACGTGCGAAAATTATGTTCGTCCGTCACAATCACCAGTAGGTTTGGTTTGTCCGCGGAATAGACGACCGGGCTAGCCAGAATAGTGAGAGTGAAGATCGCGAAAAATCGATTCATACTTCGTGCTTTTGAAAAATTTGAATTGGCGTTGTGATGACAGCTCCATCTAAGAATCAAACATCCGTTGCCATTGAATACTGTTGTGGCGAATCAGTCAGCGATCGCCCACTCGATTGCGTTGACCAGCAATTTGGGCAACACGTCGCCGCGAAAATCGTCGACATGGCCTAAAGAAGTATAAAAGGATTTGCCGCCATCGGCGCGAACGTACGACCATGCCAGTGGTTGCGGTGGATGACCATCAACGCGGCCGGTTAAGTAGACGTCGGTGCCCTCGGCAAGTGGCGATACTTGGTAAAGCGATCCGGATGATGAATGCGTTTTGGTCGCGTCGATTCCGTGCAACAGCACTGCGGAAGCCGCCGAGTTTGCTGGCAGCTGGATCGTTGTCGTCAGTTGATTCCCGTGATGATTGGTATAGTTTCCACCAAAAACGACTTGGTCCCATTGTGGCCAAGCGACCCGGCCCGGCGGCGGATCCTGGTTCCGCAGACAAAAAGCATGGCTTGCCGTACGAATGCCAATGACCGGCTTGCCGCTGGCGATGTAGTCTCGAATCACCTGTAGCTGATCGTTGGGTAATGTTCGGCGTCGCACACTGACTACTAAGACATCGGCCGACTTTACTGATTCGATCCCGACGAGTTGGTTTTTGTCACCAGGGTCCGGGCGAACCATCGTCGTGCGAAAATCAGTCAGATGCTTGTTGGCAAACGCGGTCAGCGATTGATCGGTTTGGTATTCGCCTTCGGCAATCAAGATGACGATGTGCGGTCGAGCAGACTCGTTTGCCTCGGTCGCCGTTGAAACGAAGATCAGCATGGCGAAAGCGAATTTGGATAAGGAGAGACGATGCATGCGGTCGTGACGGTTGATTCGGGGCGAGTGAGCGTGAGCCTCTAGCATAACGTCACCGCATCAGTACCGGTGACAGTGGCTACCGCCTTGATATTTCATTGCCCCTGAATGACTCCCCTGCCCCGCTGTGTAGAGAGTGCAAACTGGTATTCACGATTCTGCATGCTGGAATCGCCGTGGTGGCGACCCCGGAGACATAGTCGCCTTTCGCCCCGCGAAAGAATGCGTTGTCTGGCGTGATTGTTCGCGGAGCGAACAACGACTATGCCTGGTTCAAGGAAGTGATGGTTTGCGGAGACATAGTCGCCTTTCGCTCCGCGAAAGGCTGCGTTTCCTGGCGTGATTGTTCGCGGAGACATAGTCGCCTTTCGCTCCGCGAAAGGC
>JABDKS010000830.1 GCA_013002105.1 Pirellulaceae bacterium
AAGGCGACATACGCCAACCGGAAATGAACGCCGACATGCAGAGCAACAGCCCGGCGATACCGATCGACCAGTGACTGGTACCGCGTCCCAATAGTTGCGCATCCGAAGGCGCGTCGAGCGTTTCGACCGAGACGTCGCCGGTCGTTACTTGATCGACCAACCCCGTGTTTTGTGCCCAAATAGCAAAGACGCCCAGTAGCAGGCAGCCGAGTAACAGTCGGGTTTGACCGCCGAGTGCGAATTTCACAATCGCAAAGGGATCGCGTTTCTTGGCATACTTGCCGCTACGAGCTTCGGCCAACATTGCCTTTTGTTGTTGACGTTTGATCTCCGCAGCGGCGGACGCATCCATCGACTCACCTGATTTGGAATGTGCGTTGGCGATGATCGCTTGAGCCATTTGCCAGGCTTGCTGTCGCGCTTCGGCGGCACTGACACCTTGTGACGCCAATCCACGTTCTTCGATTTTTGCCAGTCGCTTTTGGTCGCGTGACTGGTGATTCGCATCTGCTTTGGAAAGAAATTTTGCCGCCACTTTGTCACGCAGTCCGCCTCGGGTTGAACCACGTGTAAAACTGGGGTCGCTACCGAGTTGTTCTCGCATCTTGCACAGCGAATCGTAGCCAAAGAGCGACTCATACAGCGATTGCCAATTTTTTCCCGCGTAGCGTGCTGCGAACGATCGCACACCGTCTTCGTCGGCTCCGTCGATTCGCAAGTCGCGGATGAATTTGCCAGCTTGTTCGATCGGTTCCGCCGCGGCGCGCCGCGTCGGCAAGACCAATCCGAAATGGTATGCCGATCCGGCGATCGCACCGACCAGCAACCCCGCCAGTAAGCCGATCCAGATGCCTGTGGCCAACGAAACCAATAAGAGCACGACGCCGACAACCACGGCGACGATGTAATCTATCCAGGAGAGTGAATCGAGCCATGTGCGGAGACTGGTTCCGATGGCACTGTTGCGACCGGCCATCACGATCGCAATCGCCGCTGCCGACAGAAATAGCGCGGGTGCAAACAGCAGCCAGCGCATTCCCACAAACGGCATCAGCAAAGTCAGCACAACGCAGGCCAGCGCGAAACTGGTTGCGACGGGCTCGGCGAGCCGTAACAGGGGCGTTTGTTTTCGGAACGCGGCGGCGATCGACTCCCATTGATCCGCTTGTTCGCTCGAGGGCGAAAACGACCCGTCTTTGCTGACCCCCAGGTAGCCTTCCAGATCACCGATCATTTCGGCAAGTGATCCGTAACGGTCACCGGGTCGTTTGGCCATCGCACGATGCACGATCTGGTTCAGCGCCGCGGGAACTCTTGAATTGATCTGCACCAGATCGGGCGTGGGTTGTTTTGCGTGTTGCTCCATCACCTCCGACACAACCGATCCATCAAACGGTGGGCGTCCGCAAAGCATAAAAAACAGGGTGCATCCCAGCGAGTAAATGTCGGCCCGGTGATCGACGCTGGCGGCGTCGATGCTTTGTTCTGGGGCCATGTAGGCGGGTGTTCCGACGGCCGTTCCCATCATCGTGACTTGCGTGCCACTTTGGAGGCCACTGATCGATTGTGGATCGTCTTGGGCGTCAACGTCGCCTTGATCGGGAATTTTCACAAGTCCCAGATCAGCGACTTTCACTACGCCTTCGTCACTGAGTAACAAGTTGGCCGGTTTGACATCGCGGTGAACCATCCCGTTTTGGTGAGCAAATTGGAGTCCGCGAGCCGCCTGTAGCGTGTATCCGGCGGCCAGTTTTGGATCGATCGCACCTTTGTCGCGAATGATGTCACTGAGTGGTCCGCCGCGAACCCATTCCATCGAGAAGAAATGCTTTCCGTCGTCTTCACCAAAGTCATAGATCTGCACGACGTTGTGGTGAGTCAATTGTGCCGCGGCGTAGGCTTCACGCGTGAACCGGGCGAGCGAGGCAGGATTGTTGGCAAGTCGTCCACGGATTGTTTTTAACGCAACGATTCGGTCGAGTGAAATCTGTTTTGCTTCGTAGACCGCCCCCATCGCTCCGCGACCAAGCATTTTCATGATCTTGTACCCGCCCAAGCGTTCGGGAATCGCCGAGAGATCATCGTTGCCGCTGTTGTTCTGTCGTTCGCGTGCCGCTACCGCACGGCTGCCACTGCGTACGACGCTTGGCTTTTTACTCGAACCTGTCCCAGCAACGGCTGCTACCGCGCCGTCGGAGACACCATCGGCTGTTTGATCGACCGTTGCGTCGACGTTCGCGCTGGTTCGATCCGCGCCTCCAGCGGTGCGTTCTAGTTGGGTGGTTGAGTCCACCGTCTGTTCGATCGCGGCGGGCACGACCGGCTTTGATCCACGCGACGGCGAGATTGCGTTGGATGGATCGGGAGCCGTTGCGGCCGTTGGATGGGTTGTGGCATCCATCGTTGCATCGACGTCGGTGGCGTGGCCCGGAGAAGTGGAAGGTGGGGGTTGTCGTTTCGACGGACTCGTCGGCGTTTTCTCCGCGACCTTTTTACTTGCCGGTTCAAGGCGACCGACCGCAACTTTGGGTGGGTTGTCGGCGCTGACTTTCAATAAAAAAGCTTTGCCACAATGTTTGCACTTGGGGCGGAATTTACCCGGCTTTGGCTGACCCAATGTCAGCTTTGCTTTGCACTGCGGGCAATGAATTTGCATCTGGAGGACTCATCAATGAATTGGCAGTCAACACTGGATCCGTTTCGCCCCGCGTTGACAGGGATCACCGAGGATAACCGCTCTGTCAGTCACACGTGCGACTGCGATGGCAATACCTATACGGTTCAGTGAAATCGGACGTGCTAGGGTTGATTGATCCATCGTGCCAACCGCCGCCGCCACGATCCCGCTGTGCCATTGTCCGGCGGGCTGGCAAGGGCACCTGTCGCCCGATCGGCTCGGCGTGATAATTCGTCGCCAATGATGCCGCAGGATTCCGCTTGGTGATTCTCCATGATCTCGATCAGACGCTCGTGAAGGCCGCGATCCCACTGGCCGGGGCAGTCGACTACATCGACCAGAATCAACTTGATCAGATCTTTGGTATCGCGTTGCCACGCCGGTTGGTCGTCTTGATGGTGACCACCTGGGGCATCACCGAAATGCTTGGCCAGGCTTCGCATGGACGAACCGGCGTCGACCAATCGAATTTGATCTTGGTGGTCGACCAAGACATTGCCGGAGTGAACCGAACGGTGGTACGCATCGGTTCGATGCGCCGATTGGAGCGCATAAGCGACGGTGGCCAATTGTCTCAACCGACTCGGCATCTGCGCATGCTCGGCGACGGGTTGCCAGGGATTGGCAAACTCCCAAGGCCGAAAGACTGCGAAGTGCCGGTTTTGAATCGATGCAAGGATCGGAGCCACCCAAACAGGATGGAACACTTTTGCTGCTCGTTCGCATTCATCCAAAACACGATCCGCGTCCTCGGACGAGATGGGTGCTGGCAACTTAATTATCTTCAGGAGTAACATTGTGCCACGATCAGCATCCCGACCACGAATGAGCCAGCGTTCGGGACCACCGCAAACACATTCGTCCTGAACAAACCAATCGGGAGTCTCAATCGGGGATGTGTCCTGCCAATGGCTCTCACCCACCTTACGATTCGGTGCCGCAACCGGAGACTGGACGCCGCGCGACAAACCTTGATCCGCATTGATGTCGAAGGAGGAGGTGTCACGGCTAAGCAATTCGGTCGCAACCGTTTGGTTCGGATGGACCGGGGTTACAGGAGTCGGCGTTCGAAGGGACCCGACGGGCGAAAGCGGCGTGGGATCCGACGGGGCGAATGCGACTAGCTGTTCGATTTCGTCGGCCAATTCCGCAAAGCGATGTTTGAATCGAGCAATGTCTTGGCGATTGTGGTCCGGTTGATTCGACTCGTCAGACTGTGTCTCGCCACGCACGCACCATTCGGCATCGATCAAGTCAAGCTTGGCTGCAGGAGAATCCAATGATGGGAATTGCAGCAGGTAGTCTTCGACGACGACGTCGCGATCGGCGCGACGCTGCTGGATCAAGTCGATGCAGGCAAGGTCGATCAATTGCACTTGTCGCGGTACCCAGTTGGCCGGTGCAGCTGGCTTGAATTCGCTTTGCAACAGTTCCGCAAGCGGTTTGTCCGGTTCGATCTGACGCGTTCGGTGTAGCCAGTCGATCAAATCATCGATCGTTGGTGCACCGTGACTACGGACGTCGGTCGCGTTAGCGGGTAACGATGGCTTAAGCGGTTGGAAGCCATCCGTCATTGTTCGTCCCCGCTGAGTCCGATGTCCTGACGGACACGGTCGAGTGCGCGCCGGAAACGCATCCGCGCGGTGTCAGGCTGGATTTCCAACGCGCCGCCGATTTCTTTCCAGTCACGATTCTCTAGCATCAAATCGACAATCCGTTTGTCGTCGGGTCCCAATATCGATCGCACGCGCGACATGACTTCCTTGCGGATCGCAATCTGGCTTGGCGTCGTGGCTCGAGCCGGCACGCGTATCTCTTCGACAGGCGTGGCATCGTTACGGCGAAAATCACGACATTGTCGTGCGAGCGTTCGAAACGTGTCGAGCACTTGGTTGTCGATCGCTCGCAAGATATAGCCGAGCACGTCGTCGGCTCCAATAGCGGGAGCAAAATCGGCGTCCCTTTCTTGGCGGCGTGCCAAGTCGACCATGACGTCGTTGCAGATGTCCATCGATTCAGTCTGTCCGGTCAGCCCGTACTGACGGAGCCGTGTTCGAGCGCGCCTGCGAAACTGCGCACCGAATTCCTGCCAGACGTTTTCAAGCGTCGGAGACGAATCGGCAGAGTGTGATGAATCGGTTGAATGCGACGACATGGACTTCAAAATCACCCAGAACCAAGTTCCATATGGTGGAGTATCATGCCGCACCCGGGGGCGTCGCCGGCGACAGCAAGGCCCACACGCAAAACGCAAAGTGGAATACGAAACACGCAGTTCACAATGTGCAGTTCACAATTTGCGAGACAAATATGTGTGAGACGACACCACCTGGAATACGACGTCTTGGAGAAAAGGCGTCAGGGAAAGCGTAGACCGAACCGAAATCGGGTCATTTTTCCCATTGATACATTCTATGCCGATTGGGGCAGACGCGTTGAAAAACGCGCCGGCCGCCCAATCGCCGGTGGGAAGTCGACAAATCGTCAACCACGGTCGAGTCCGTGTGGAATCGACCCCGGCTTCTTACGCCTAAGATTACGCGACTGGGTTTAAGCGTCAGAGTTTACGCGTCTGGCTTTATGCGTCTGGCGTCGGGTCCATGTCGCGCATCCGACCGGATGGTTCGTCATCATCCGAGAGCGGTCGTGATTCGGAGGCGGTCTTGTCCTCGACCGCCGATTCGTCGTCAATCATGCCAGCTTCGGCCATGCGGATTCGATGCCGCGCGGCACTGAGCAGCCCCAGTCCTTCGTGGGCGTACACCAAGGTTACGGCGATCCCCATGCCAACGGTAATGACGCACCAGACGATGCCCAACGCCTGGACGAAGTACATGCAAAGCAGAGCGCACACGATCCCGACGCCGGCACCACAGAATTTTTTCATCGCTTTGATCTGCGTGTCACGGGCCTGCGTTCGTACGCTTCGAGCGACGGCGCTGCGTGCCGACTGGTTGGCCAAGTCACGCATGGCAGACATGTCTGAATTTCGCTCGG
>JABDKS010000357.1 GCA_013002105.1 Pirellulaceae bacterium
ATCCAATCTCGATCGCTATCAAAAGGGAAGATTTTGGACCAGCGGTTTGACTCGAAGGCATAAATTGCAGATCGAGTCGACGCATAAAGCTGGCGGTCGGTCGATGCAAACGACGTAGCTGCATCGCCGAGTCCGTGTTTGGTATTGAATTCTTTCCAACTCAGGCCATCAAAACGCATTGCCCCGCTATCGACACCGAACCAAACCGCCCCGTCTCGACCCTCGCCGAGGCATTTCAAGCCCTTGCCCCTCAACTGCGGGAAAGCTTGCCACCTCCAAACCTCCGTTAACGGATCGATCAGTTGGGGTTGGTACGCTTGGTCTGCAAAAGCAAGCGGCGTCAACGCGCTGGACGCGGTTAACCACGGAAGCGAAATCACGACTAAAATCCAACGTCGGATATACAACTCAAATGATCCCTCGTTAGTCTGTAGCTAACGCATATTGGGGCAATCGTACTTTTCAAATCGTGGTGCATTTGTCATTGTTGTAATCCTGCATCATCGTCGCAAGTAGCTGTCGATGGACGTGATTAGCAGCGATGTCCGTCGCCTCGTGATCCACCGAGTCATTCCGCTTTCTGCGCCTTTCCATGCCACCCAAGAAAAATGCCTACGTATTTGTCGTTGAAGACAATCCCGACGTCAGCGATTCATTGAAAGCTGTCATTACAGCCATGGGGCATCAGTGCGCAACATTCGATGCTGCGGAAACGCTTTTGGAGCAGGGGGATTTGTCGCAATGCGACTGTCTGTTGGTCGATTTCAATCTTCCGGGAATGACGGGAACCGAATTGCTTGCACAACTCCATCGTCGTGAGAGTTGCCCGCGGGCCGCACTGTACACGGGGCAGATCGATTCGCGTGTTCGCGAGGCAGCAGCGAAACTAGATAGCACGCCGGTCATCGAGAAAGGCAATGACGTCTCGGCGATCCTGACACAGCTCAGCAATATGCTTGCCGAGGCCGATTGATTGGGTCCCAGCGTGGCACCGCCGACTCCATTTCGATCACCCGCCGAGTGCAAGGCGTTTTTGTCATTGATGTGGTTTGATCGCAAGATCGTAGGCCAGGACCTGTCCTGGCAAAGTCGCGCCAGCACAGGTCCCGGCCTACATTCGATTGAGGCATTCATTAGGTGCTGTTGAGGTACCAGATGCCGGCGTTGAGTGTCGACGCATAGGTGACCCAAAGGATGTAGGGCACCAGCAATGCGGCTGCGACGGGTCGATGTTTTGCAAACAGCGCAATCGTCGTTGCGATTGCGAACCACAAGACCACAATGTTAATCATCGCCAGCATGGGTTGATGAAGACCGAAGAAGGCCCAGGACCAGGCCGCATTGAGGGATAGCTGAATAACGAAGGCGATCAAAGCTCCGCGTGCATTTTTCCAACCACTGACACACCAGACCAGCCACGCGGCGATCGCCATCATCAAATACAAAACAGTCCAGACGGGACCGAATACCCAATTTGGCGGCGTCCACGAGGGCTTTTTCAAATCGTCGTACCATTGACCTGGTAAAAACTGTGAACCAACCGCAGCGGCAACAAAACAGACCGCGATCCAAAACACGAGCCCAAGCCAACGCGCCCCCGTGGTGAGTGGACGGCGTGGCGGATGGGAAGAATCATTTGACATCGGCGTAGTCATCGACAGGCGGCTCGATCGAGTTTCAGGTACAAGGAAAGGTCACTCATAGTGCAAGATGTCGTCGATGGTTAAGTCATGTCGCCAACGGCTCATCCAATGCCGAATCGTAGCTGAGGGGACGCGGTGACCATTGCGTGTCGAATCGGCGAGTTTCTTGGCCCAGGCATCCAGCAGTTCGTCGTCAATGTGCTCTTTGTATTTCAGCAGCACGCGCAATTCGGTCCACCAGGGCGAATCGGGTTCCGCCAACTGGACTTGATAGTCATGCGCGACTGCAAAGGCAGCATACGCGTGCGTTTCTGCATTGAGTCCATTGCCGCGGTCGACGACGATCGGTGATTCGCCATGCAGAATCGCTTGTTGAAATCTCGCCAAGTTCCATTGCCTCGCCGTTGGCAACAGATCGTCGCTGTAATCGTACTCGCCGGGATCGTCGCCCACCTGCGTGTAAAAGTACTGATCGGTTTCTAAGACAAGACCATCAGCACCTGCCAATCGCCGCGCGCGATGACTCTTGCCGCAACCGGGCAGTCCACGCATCAGATAAACCAACCTTTCCATTTCAGCCATTTCTAGAGATTACCAACTACGCGACAGAGCTGCGCCGATAGGTGTACAAAAAACTGCATCCGCGACAACCACCCACTACGTCTACTGTTTTTGCGTTTAGCCGATTTTTCCGTTCATCCGATCAATATCGGCAGCCGCGTGCCGCGACCGTCATGCGATGCAAACTATCATGAACTTGTCAAAGTCAATTCTGGACTCATGAAATGGTCAACGACAATGTCACGAACAATCCAGTCGGTCGTTCATCTCGTTCTGTGGATATGCGTTGGTTGCGGAACGGTTTGCTCTCAGGACGATGTTCCACCTGATTATCCCATCCGGCAGAATCCCAAGCTTGCCGAACTCTACGACACGCTGACCGACTTGACCGCCGACAAACGCAGAAGCCTGCAGACGTTGGCGCAGCATATTGATGCGATTCGCAATTACGACCCGGCGGATGACGCTAGCTTTCAATCAGCCCAAGAAGCCTTGGTCGCGCTGTACGGAGTTCAGGGTGAAGAATCAAATTTAAAAAATGTGCATTGGCTACTGCAAGTCAAGGCGATCGACAACGAGGTATCAGAAAAGGGCGCGGCGATTCGTAATCGAATGGTCGCCACGATTTGCGAAGCGATGGCACGCGATCATGGCGAGGTTCATCGAATGGACTTTTCACCAGCGTCGAACTTGCTCAACGACATCGACCAAACATTCAAAGCGGTCGCACGATTGAGGGCTCTTGGGTTGGACGGCCAGAAAATTGCCGCCGAGTTTGATGAACGGTTCAAATTGAGGTTCAAAATCCCGGCCGCCCATTTGGATGTGATTTCGCACCCCTTCGAAGCCCGTCCACCTGATTGGCGCGAACGTGTGCAAGTGCATGACTTTGTCGGGGCACTGCGGAAAGGATCCGCTTTGCTGGGCGGCAATCCCGAGGCCTATTTTTTGGAAGGCGCATTCCGAATGCAGGTCAACCGCCGATCGTTTGAGGGTGATCAAGAACTGTACACGATTTTTGCACATCATCCCAATGATCCCGAAGGTGCGACCGCGCGAATGGTCGTGTCACGCAAGTCGGGAACCATCCGCGAACTGAGTTACAAGTTTGTCCGGCCAGAAATCCGACGCAGCTATGCATGGGGATCATCGGTCGGAAACTTTTGGTTCTATAAGGAGCATGGATTCGGCACGCGATACGCTGCAAAATACGGCTTGCGGAGTTTTGCTGAGGGGCCAGGCTGGATGGCGATGTTTGACGAGCTTGCCGCCGCCGACCCCGGCAAAATTCCTGCGTTTGACAGCTATGAAGACATGGTCGATGCAAGCGCTCGCAAGGACGTTGCAGAGAAAGCGTTTGCCAAACACTTTACCGACATCAATCTGAGTAGCGTCGATAACAAGAGTGAGTTTCTGTGGACGCTCAACAAGGCAAAAGAGATCCGATCGCTCAAGGACGACTACGATCCCGAGACGGCATTTACTCGAGATGCGATGGACATCGTTGATGGCGACTTGGAAGCCTTTAGTAAAGACAAGAACGCACTCTTAAAGGCCGCGGAACGTCGATTCAAACGCAATATGACGCGAATCATGGTCCGCAATATCGAAATCGCGTTGCCCGCACGCGTTGCCGACTGGATCGCACCCCAGGTCGATCCACGCTACCTCGGTTTTTCCGACGAGGACATCAAGAACAAACCCAACGCAGTCAACGATGCCGTCAAGCAGGCAGAAAAACGATTGCGTGTGTCGGCCTTGATGGAAGTCGTACATGGTTTGAAGGTCCTGTATCCGGGCCAGCGTCAACGTGTGGTCGAAAAAGCACGCGATGCGGTCCGACAGATCGCTGCCGATCGCGGGCTGTCCACGGACATGAGCAAAGCACTTGATGCCGTATTACGGATCGCCCAGCAAGAAAATCCGCGATTGTTACAAAGTGACGAGCAGGCGGGGCGAAAACGGATCAATGTTGGGACGCAAACAAATCAAGTGCTAGTTGCATCGGATGATCCTGTGACCACTGCATTGCAACGACAGCAACAGATGGATCAGAAGTCGCTTGCAGCGACGGCAGAATTACAGGAGGCATTCGATCTGTTGCGTCAGTCCGTCGATGATGCGAGCGTTGTGCGTTATCAATCGAGCTGGGCACAGAGCGCATTTGGAGCCGTCCAATCGAGCTTGGCGACGCGTTGGGATCGCGCGGCCGGTGAATTCAACGACAGCATCGGCGCTCTGCAAGAGAGCCTGGCCGCGACGCCCGACAATATTCGAGCCAATTGGGATCTGATGCGCGATCCCGCCAATCGCACCATCGCCGTCCAGCAAGTTCGTGAAAACGCGTGGGCACAGATTGGATACGAGGCAAGCAAGATCGATGGTGATCCGTTGAACGTCGAGTGGAAGTTTCGCCGCGACGTGTTGTTCGAGAACGCCGTTGCCAGCGGCGCGACCTGGCAAAATGCCGACGCCGCGCTAAAGCTAATTCAGGCTTATCGGATGAGTGGTGGAAACTGGGAAATTGTGCGAGGTGTCGCATTGACGGAGATGGCAAACAGATTGCCGGTGGTCGGTGAAATTCTGGACATGCAAGGAATCCTTTCTGGTAAAACGCACCCGGGCATGTTGGCGGTCAAAGGGATTGGTTTCTTGTACCCGGGCGTCGGACAGGCACTGCTGGTCTACTCTGTCGCCGACGGTACCTTCGCGCTGTTGTGCGACATTGCACTCGAGTCGGATACCGCGAGCCTGTTGCAAGGAAACATTGTGGACGCCTCCGTGGAGCAAGCGGTGAAGCTGCCGATCGAGCATCCCGGATTTTTGCGAGCCACCTACGACGCGATGATGATTTATCGCGACCAGTTAGCGAGACAGCGTGGGTTGTCGACAGATCCTGGCGATATCAAGCTGATCGATCAGCAACTTGCTCGATTCACACCCGATATCCAAGGCGCCAAACGATTCGTGTTTAAACACTTCGATGCGGAACTGGAGCAATTGCTTGACCGCAAAGGTGTCGCGGCAGAGCGTCGATCGATCGTCAAGCTAAGTTCCAACATGAATGTGATTCGCAGCATTGAACCAGAAGACATGTACGACGAAGCGAATTTGCCGCCACTGTTGCGAGCATTTTTTCGGCCGGTTGTGCGGAACTATATCAACGGCACCGGCGAGTTTGCTGTGTTACCAGGACATCGCGCAGCGCATTCACACCAGTTTTTGAAAGACCGTTACTTCTTTACCAATGACCAGTCGAGCCGCAATCAAGTCGAAGAATCATTGACCAGCGTGTTGACCGCTGCCTACGTAAACGCGTTGGTCAGTCGTGAAAATGGCCAAAACACAGCACTGCGAATCGACGGACAATGGGACAAGCATGTTGACAGTCCGATTGGTCCGACAGCCTACATCGACGGTCGTACGAAAAAACAGATTACTTTGGGATCGCCGCAAGATGCATTGGATGAATCGCTGCCGGGGCTACCATCGATTTTGGACGTCGTTCCCGGGGACACCCTTGCCGAAAAGCGGGCAGGTTTTCTGAATCACTTCGACGAAATCCTGAATAACAAACTGGCTCTCCGACATGCCGCAAAAGGTGACCTACCCAAAGAGCGTTGGCTCGAATTTAAACTGGGTGCCCACCACGCTGATCTGCGTCCCATCGCGGCTGAGGAAGCTGCGGTGGCGCATCCTCTCTTAACAGCGTTCTTTTCCAGTCGTGTAATGAGGTATCAACAGACACACCGAATCGACCCCATTGACGTTCCCGAAACTAGCA
This sequence comes from Pirellulaceae bacterium, assembly GCA_013002105.1. The sequence goes on from JABDKS010000357.1 coordinate 5,989, forward strand.
TTCGGTTCGAGTCGGGGATTCTCAGTGGAGTGAACGAAGAGGATACGCGCGATGCGGCAGCTACCCGGACAAAGCAAACACGCGAGCGATATGCAATTGATCTGCGCAGGCGGGCGTCCAAGTCGCTGATTGCCCTTTATCGTGACGGCATGCTGTGGGAAAAGAACCACGAGTTCCAAATTAGTCAGCGAAAAGTACAGCAACTGCGTCTGCCCAATGCCTTTGCGATGTCCAAAGTTTCACAATTGGTGTTTGGCGATGGCGGCGCATCGACCGCATTGCCAAGCGAGGTGTCGCGAACACTGGGAATCGTGTCTGGCGACCCGCGAGTTTTCGACGATGAATCGGTCGACGATCCACGGCCTCAGATTCTGAAACTACTCGACAGGTATCACGCCCAAAAGGGCGCCTCGATCGAGCTGTCCGGGGTTCCTGCCGGCCCAATTACGCCGGATACGGTTTTTCGGATGAAAGCCAGCGTCGCCGCATCCACACACCATCGTCGACCGCTAGCAGTCCGCTGGTCACTCGTGCGTGGCGGCAGTGAATCGTCCAAGACCCAGCCGCTCGCGATCAACACCGCGAACTTGTACTTGACCACAATTGCGGTCCCGGAATCCAAACAGTCGTCGCAGGCAGAACCATGGAAAATTCAGGCAGTGCTGGTCGATGCGGACAATCATGAGATCGCTAAAGCGGAACGGGTGTTGAGTCTGAAGATCAAACAGAAGCCGCCGGCTAATGAGAACGTTCGCATGATGGTGCATGTCGCTGAACAAAAAGCTCAGGGTGCGGCCGCGTTTTTGGGCTTCCGCGCCCCGAACTTGCAAACCGATCAATCGACTCGCTGGGAGATCCCGAGTGAAGACAATTGTCGAGCCGGCAACGGCAACACGCTATATCTCTGGTTGCGGTGGCCCGACATGCCCAGAAACACAACGCAGACGAAGCTGAGCTATAAGCTGACGGGAGGGTTTCCACATCTGGAGCAGGATGTCACCAGTCGTGTCGTTCGCGGTTACGACGACTTCGTCGGTGCTTCGGGAAACGGTAATGCATTTATCTGGGCCCCGTTCTCGAGTCTTCGTGGCGGCAGTAGTCAGCGCGAAACGGTAACCTTCACGATTCAGGGCAAGCTGGAGTCATTTAACCGCCGTTAAAAACTGACCTAGTTTCCTTTCTCGTTGGAGTTTGACGTTCATCC
>JABDKS010000372.1 GCA_013002105.1 Pirellulaceae bacterium
ATTCGACAGATCGAACCGCTGGTGCGCGGGATCCGGCTCGCCGTGATCCTGTTGGGCTACCTTGTTTGCCATCTTTACGTCCGCTGGGATCCATTGAGCGTCATTGATTGGTGGATGGATTGATCGATTACTCCGCCGACGCGGGGAATGTTTGGATCCAATCTCGCGGGTCTGATCTTGCAGCAGACAGTGTTTTCGTCATGGATGCGCTGCCGCGTCACTACTGGTCGATATCCCGGTCTTCGCGGATAATCGTCGATTCATTCCCTTGGACGTGATTTCCCTAGGTAGAGAGGACTGGGCAGCGAAAATATGTTTGATTCGACGGAGGAAATCCTTCGGTTGCAATCCAGCGGTGAAGCGACCGCGGTGGAAATTGCCGAACAGTCGCTCGCGGTGATCGAGAGTTCGCAGACGACTCACAATGCGTTCACAAACGTTGCTCGCGAATCAGCGATTGCAGCGGCGAAGGTGGTCGACGCCAAGCGCGCTGCCGGTCAACCACTGGGCCCTTTGGCCGGTGTCCCGGTTGCGGTCAAGGACGTGATCTGCACGCAGGGCACGCCGACAACCTGTTCGTCCAACATGCTGCGCAATTTCGATCCCCCGTACAACGCGACGGTGATCGACAAGTTGCGTCAAGCCGACGCGGTGATCGTTGGCAAAACCAACATGGACGAATTCGCGATGGGCGCGAGCACCGAAACGAGTGCGTTTGGTGTGACACGCAATCCATGGGATGTTACACGTACACCTGGCGGCAGCAGTGGCGGCGCGGCCGCGGCAGTTGCGGCCGGTACGGTTCCGCTCTCATTGGGCAGCGACACGGGGGGATCGATTCGTCAGCCCGCAGCGTTTTGTGGCGTCACGGGACTCAAGCCCACTTACGGTCGCGTCAGTCGTTACGGGCTAGTTGCGTTTGCCAGCAGCTTGGACCAAATCGGACCGATCGCTTGGTCGGCCAAAGAATGTGCTCGATTGTTGGAAGCGATCGCCGGTTACGAGCCGCGCGATTCGACTTCGTTGGACATCGATGTTCCCAAATTCACGCAGGCGACCGAAACCAATGACCTGCGCGGAATTCGGATCGGGCTCTTGCGATCTTCGCTGGATGCCGAGGGCCTGGATCAATCCATTCGCGAGCGCGTTCTAGAATCGGTGGACGTTTTCAAATCGTTGGGGGCGGAGATTGTCGACGTCGACCTGCCGCACAGCAACTACTGGGTACCCACTTATTACGTGATTGCGCCGAGCGAAGCGAGTAGTAATTTGTCACGGTACGACGGCGCTCATTATGGTCACCGCGCCGGGGAGTTGGATCCCGAATTGGTCGCCACAGAAGGCCCGTTGGTCGCAACCTATTGTCGCAGTCGCAACGAAGGATTTGGTGCAGAAGTCAAACGGCGAATCATGGTGGGCACCTACGCATTGAGTGAAGGTTACGCTGATCAGTACTACAATCAGGCGCTCAAGGCACGCCGATTGATCAAGGGTGACTACGACGCCGCGTTTACCCACTGCGATTTATTACTCGGCCCGGTGACACCCACCAGCGCATTTGAATTGGGTGACAAGATCGACGATCCGATCCAAATGTATTTGTGCGATCTGTTCACCGTCGGGGCCAATCTAGCGGGCGTGCCGGCGATATCGTTGCCAGCGGGTTTTGACAACGGCGGATTGCCAATCGGCGTTCAGTTGCAGGCGCCCGTCCTGCAGGAATCCCGCCTGTTGTTTGCCGCCGCCGCTTTTCAATCGATCACCGACCATCACACGCAACGGCCATCATGAGTGCTCATTCGAACAACCCGCCGGCCACCACGGTCATCGGTCTGGAAGTTCACGTCCAATTAAAAACGCAAACAAAGTTGTTTTGTGGATGCCGGACTCAGTTCGGTGCGCCGCCCAACACACAGGTCTGTCCGGTTTGTCTGGGATTGCCCGGTGCGCTGCCGGTAATGAACCAGCATGCGATCCAGTTAGCGATCAAGGCGGGTTTGGCGATCAATTGTGACATTCCGCCGCTGACCAAATGGGATCGTAAACAATACTTCTATCCCGATCTGCCCAAGGGTTATCAGATCAGCCAATTTGATTTGCCGATCTGCGCCGAAGGTTACTTGGATATTCCTGACCCGGCCGAGCCCGGGGAAACCCGTCGAATTGGGATCACGCGTGCTCACTTAGAAGAAGACGCCGGCAAGAGCATGCACGACGAGGCGGCCGGCAAAGGGGATACTCGGATCGACCTGAACCGTTGCGGTACCCCGCTGCTGGAGATCGTCAGTGAACCCGACATGCGCTCGGCTGCCGAAGCCCAAGAGTACTTAACCAAGCTCAAGGCCCTGATGACTCACATGGGGATCTCCGACTGCGAAATGCAAGAAGGCAGTTTGCGTGTCGATGCCAACGTCAACTTGCACATCGAAGTCGGCGCAGAGCGGGTTGCAACGCCGATCGTCGAAGTGAAAAACATGAACAGTTTTCGCGCGGTCGAAGCGGCGATTGAACATGAAGTTTGGCGGCAGTATAAGAATTGGCAAGAAACCGGTTACACCATCAACGACAAACCAAAAACCACTCGTGGCTGGGACGACACCAAAGAAATTACCTTTCAGCAACGCGAAAAAGAAGAGTCGGCCGACTATCGGTACTTTCCTGATCCCGATTTGTTGCCGATCCGAATTCCACGCGAACAGGTCGACGCGATCGCGGAGACCTTGGGTGAAACGCCCCAGCAAACACGCGAGCGCCTGCCAGATCAGTACGGGATCAAACCGTATGACGCAGATGTGATCGTCAAATCGGGTCGCGAAATGGTCGAGTATTACGAACAAGTTGCCAGGTTGTCCGGCGACGGCAAACGGGCCAGCTCCTGGGTCCAGCAGGACGTGATGAGGACGATGAACGAACGCCAAATCAGCGTCGATGCCTTTCCCGTCTCGGCCGCCAAGCTTGGTGACTTGCTCGGTCGTGTCTGCAAAGGAGATTTGGATAACGGTCGTGCACGTGATGTGTTCCATCGGTTGTTGGATCAGGATCAAAGCGTTGATGATGCGATCAACGATCTGGGAATCGCGTCGGTCGACAGCAGCGAAATCGATTCGTTGGTTCAAGAGTTGTTAGACGCAAACCCGAAAATCGTCGAGGATGTTTTGGGCGGCAACGAAAAAGCGGTGGGTGCGTTGATTGGGCAGGCTCGCAAAAAGAATCCCAACGCCAATCCGCAAGTCGTTCGCGAGACGGCATTGCGACTGATCCAATCCTAAATTGGTTTGCAACCTAAAGTGGATTCGATGGCGTGCAGACCGACCGATAATTGAGCTTCACGTTGACCGCGTAAACCGGCATACTATGCCGCCAGTACGACGTCGCCGAGTGGAAAACGGGTCAGCAGAAATTGGGTCACCAGCGGAAAAGGGCTCAGACCCCAATAGCCGAAACGGCCCGCAGGGTGCCTTGCACGATTGGGGCCAGACCCCTTTAACGCTGTTGACCAAATTGACGAGCCAGTGCCTCGTGCGTGAAACATCGCAACCAATGGGATGATCAGACGATCTGGACGAGATCACGGAAGAAATCACTATGCCAACGCCAGAGCCATCCCAGTCGCCACCACGAGACATCGCCTACCGCGTTCTTATCTCTCTGATCGTTGTGGTGGTGATTTGGGAATTGCTGACGCCGCTGGTTCCATCGGTGGCAATGACGACGATGAAACGTTTTCATTTACGGACCGAATCGTTTTGGCTGTGGGCGATTCAGCAGCCCGTTCCGTCGATGTACAACTTCGGCAACACGGTCGAAATTCACAGCATTCCGCCAGGGATGATCGATCCCATACTGCCGGGTGAACGTCCAAGGTACCTCAACCATTTCCCCCTTCGCCGACTAACCTTTGCCGATGGTCGATACGACCATTTACGCAAAGGGGATCACAAGTGGTTTGAAGCAAAGTCGACCTATCGCGGTCAGGAATTGACGACGATGGTCCATGCCAAACCGATTGGTGACGGCGTTTACGAGATCATTCGGATGGATGATCCGATACCCGACGCTGCGGAGCCCGCATCGCCATGATGGTCCCACGGTTAAGAATGTTCGCGGTCCACTGGTTGGTGCAGCTGGGAATGCTGCTGGCAATCGTATGGAAGTGGAAGTTTTTTCTAAGCGCTGATCGAATTTATCACCGCTCTCCGATACAGGATCCGTTCTTCCCCGCGTGGATGCAGTCGGCCGATGTGATTCGCTGGGCGTTTTGTGCAGCGGTAGTCGCAATCGTTTTCAATATTGCCAGTTGGGATCGCTGGCTGTCGCTTTTTTGCACCTATCTGACATTGGTTTGTTTGACGATCCTTTGTTTGCATCAAGGCAGCTACAACGATGCGACCTTCGCAACGACCTGGTGGACTTGTTTGTGGGCGACTTGGTACGTGCATCACATGAATGATCCCGATCGCACATTCACGCTAAGACGAGGGGCCTTTCTTAGTCGCGCCATCATTTCGATGATCTTATTGGGCGGTGCGGTAGGGAAATGGACGCCCGAGTATTGGGATGGCCAAGTGATGTACGACATCTATTTCGAAGGCCGAAATTACTGGACGTTCAATCTATTGCGAAGTAATTTTGAACCCGAGACGCTGCGCGAGATGGCGATCTGGTACAGCCGTAAAGTGGTCGTGATTGAAACCTTGTGTGGTTTTGGACTATGGCTGTTGCCGCCACGCTGGGCAGCGCTCGTCGGATTGACGATCCTGACGTCGATCGCACTGTTTTCCAACTTCTATCTATTTTCCGTCATGTTCTGCTTGATGGGGCTGTCGACCGTGGGGTTCTTTGTCGTCGGCACAAAACAAGCAGCAACGAGCGAGCAACCCATCGAGCAACCGAGCGAAGATGCGATCGAACCGTCGACCGTCGACGATCAGCCTTAGCGGGCACAACTCAGCACGCTCTACAGCACGCCTTTTGTGCTCGGCACCGCATCGCTGCGGGGATCGCTTTCGGCTGCCATCCGAATGGCTCGCGCAGTGGCTTTAAAGACGCACTCGGCAATGTGGTGACCGTTTCGACCGTGGTGCAATAAGACGTGCAAATTGCAGTTGGCATTGGCGGCGAACGATTGCCAAAAATGTTCGATCAACTCACTGTCAAACGTGCCAATCTTTGCCACCGCAATCGGAGCGTGATATTCAAATGCGTAACGGCCACCCAAGTCGACCGCCGAGGTCACCAAACATTCGTCCATTGGCAAGGTGAAGTGTCCGTATCGACGAATTCCCGCGCGGTTACCAAGGGCCTGATCGATGGCTTGACCCAGAGCGATGCCGATGTCTTCGGCCGTGTGGTGGTCATCGACATGCAAGTCGCCCACCGCTTTGACATCCAGATCGATCAAGGCGTGTTTGGCCAACAAGTCCATCATGTGATCGAGAAACCCGATGCCCGATTCCCTCGTGCCGCCACCATCGCCATCCAAATTCAAGGACAACGTGATATCGGTCTCACCAGTCTTCCGCTTAATCGTCGCAGTGCGCGTCATTGTTGTAGAACGGACTTCAGTCCGTTACCTAAGTGATTTTTAATCGTAGAACGGACTTCCGTCCGTCAAGTACTGCAATGCCTGGATCGGTCGTTCTGCCGGCAGCAGAATGCACCCGAACCCCGGATGCTTTGTCGGCTACGCTCAGCTTCTTAACTTGCGCTGGATCATCATCATACACGCGTCGATCTGTTCATCGGTCCCGACGGAAATTCTCAATCCGTCGCCCCATTCGGGGAATTGCATGTATCGAACCAATATCTGATTCGTCTTCAGGAATTCGTAGATCGACTGATGATCGGCATTGGGATGCTGGCACCAAACGAAATTGGCGTGCGACGGGGTCACGTCGAACCCTAAATCCGTCAACTGCAGAGCCATCCGATCGCGTGTTGCATTCATCTTAGTCCGAATATCCGACAACCAGGCTTGGCATCCCATTGCGGCAGTTGCCGCGGCGATCGACAGGGCATCGCAGTTGTAGCTGTCTTTGATTTTTGCCAATTCGGAAACCACCTGTGGTTGTGCGACCAGGAATCCGAATCGAATTCCTGCCAATCCATAGGATTTGCTGAGTGTCCGTGTCACCAGGATGCGTTCGTTTTGTTGGACCAAGTTCAGGCAATTGGTATCGGCAAAATCGGCGTAGGCTTCGTCGACCACCAATGGGCAGGACAGTGAATCTGCAATTTGGTTCACTTGTTCCGGTGGCACCATCGTGCCGCTCGGGCTGTTGGGATTGGGCAATAACACGAGCCGAACGTTCTCGTCGGCCTGGCCAAATGCCGCTGGCAGTTTCCAACCGTCTTCAAATGCAACCTGTTCCCAACCCGCCCCCTGAATATCGGCCAGCGTGCGGTAAAGGATGTAACTGGGGTAGGGCAGTCGCAATCGTTGACCTTCCCCCACGTATCCGCGAACGAGGATCGTCAAGATTTCGTCGCTGCCATTGCCGGCGAGAATCCATTCGGGACCGGGCAAGCCGAGGGCCTCGGCGGCGGCGCGGCGAAATGAATTCGCCATCGGATCGGGATAACGGTTCAGGTGTCCGCTGGCGGCCGTGCGAATCGCATCGACCACCGCGGGCGGCGGAGGATACGGATTTTCGTTCGTGTTCAGCTTGATGCACTTGCCCGGAGCGGGTTGTTCTCCGGGTGTGTACGGGAGCATCTTGGAAAGAGCAGGGCGAAACATCGTCATGCGGACATCCGTCCGTCACCTCAAAGTAAAAAGTAATCAACGCGTCAGCGATCCACTAGTAAAACCAAAATAGTTGATCTTTGGGAGGGACCACGAGAATACACCCGTAGAACGGACTTCAGTCTGTTACCGGCAAGGGGGCTTTTCCAACGGCAACGGACTGAAGTCCGTTCTACGTTAAGGTATGCTTGGGCAACGGACTGAAGTCCGTTCTCCGTTAAGGTATGCTTGGGCAACGGACTGAAGTCCGTTCTACGCTGTGGTTTTGTTGGGCAACGGACTGAAGTCCGTTCTACGGGGTTTCTGCGTATTCATGGGGGCACACATGAATCGGCCGGAGTTTGTTCCGTTTGATCGTGAGCAGGCGACGCGTGTCTATTCTCGTAACCTCCCCCATTGGCGTCAGCCTGGTGCAACCTATTTCGTCACCTTGCGGCTCGCCGACGCCTTGCCCGATTCGGTTCAACGAGAATTGGAAGATCGCCGAAATCAGTGGCTGCGTAAACGACATGTCGATCCTAGCGACTTGCACGCAGCTTTTACTCGACTAACCAAGCCGGATCGATTCTTGTTTCGCAAGTATGTCAATCGGATCAGAGAGGAAGTTCACGATCAGGGGCTCGGAAATTGTTGGTTGAGCCGAGCCGACATGTTGGATGTCTTACGTGATCAGCTATTTCGCAACGATGGCGTGCAGTATCATCTTGGTGATTTCATTTTGATGCCCAATCATGTCCATCTGCTGATCACACCGGATCGGGACGAATTTGAAGCGTGCCTGCGTGGTATCAAGGGTGCATCAGCGAGATTTTGTAATCAACTTCTTCAGTCGACCGGGACGTTTTGGCAAGCGGATAGTTACGACCACATTGTGCGGAGTGTGGATCAACTGGTCGTGTATCGAAAATACATCCAAGACAATCCAAATAAAGCTGGCATCAGATGTCGCGACCAAGCCTATTATCAAGCCGACTGGTTGCCAACGTAAAACGCCTCGTACGCCGTAGAACGGACTTCAGTCCGTTACCAGTTCAATGGGCTGGTGCTTGGGCAACGGACTGAAGTCCGTTCTACTCTGCGGTATTGATGGCAACGGACTGAAGTCCGTTCTACGTTGCGGTTTTGTTGGGCAACGGACTGAAGTCCGTTCTACGTTCGAATCGATACGCTTTTTGCGTGGGCGGTGAGACCTTCTTTTTCGGCTAGTCGCTCGACATCCGGGGCGATGCTCTTGAGTGCTGCTTCGTTGAACTCCGTCAAACTGCCGCTGCGCAGAAAACTGTTGCTGGATAATCCGGCTGCCCACGTGCACGTGCCGCCGGTGGGCAAAACGTGACTTGGGCCGGCTGCGTAATCGCCCAATGCGACCGGAGTGTGGTGGCCTAAGAACGCAGCACCACTATTGTTGATCTTGGCAATCTGTTCACGCGGATTCGCGGTCTGGATGTGCAAGTGCTCCGGCGCAAACTGATCGGTCAATTCGCAAGCGTGCTGTGGATCGCGGACGAGAATCAATGCACCAAACGCTTCCAGCGCGTCCAAGGTCAGTTCGCTACGACTGAGCATCGCCACCTGGCTGACCAATTCGTCATACACCGCTTCGATCAACGGTTCATGCCACGTGATCAGGATCGCTGATCCTGGTGAGTGCTCGGCTTGGGCCAGCAAATCGGCAGCAATAAAATCGGCTCGCGCGGTTTCGTCGGCGATCACAATCACTTCGCTCGGACCGGCAAA
>JABDKS010000415.1 GCA_013002105.1 Pirellulaceae bacterium
ACTCAGTTCTTAACGTACGACCACGGGCAGCACGGAGTCGAAGGAACGTTCAAAGACACGGCGTCGACAAAAGATGATCTGATTCAGCTTTCCAATCGCCTCGACGACCGACCGATGCTTTTTCAAGAAATTGTTTTCCCGCACACGAAGCAATCAGTTCTCCCGAAAGGCGGGCCGAGTTCGTCTCCGGCGTATTCGACGCTTGGGAAGAACTGGGCGAACGAGTCCAACTTCTGAACTACTTCATAATGTACGACTTCCCAACGGCGATCATCCAGCAGCAACTCAGTTACTATGGACTCAACGAAGTCACTGAGCAAATGGCCCACTTCCTCAGTTCACTTGGCCTGCACAAAGTCGACGGCACACCCCGCCCCGCGTGGAACGTGTTGGAGCAACGCGCTAAGATGATCCGAACGCATCATGTGCCGCATTGATCCAGTCATGCACAACAACGCTTTGACACACGACGGTGGTCGAACCGTCGTCATCAACGGATCGCCGATCAACCCATCCGTCTTTAAACAGGACTCGTAATGAAAACTCTGGAAGGAAAAGTTGCTGTTGTCACAGGCGGCACACGCGATATTGGCCGCTCTTGTTCAATCAAGCTAGCGGAAGCTGGCGCCGACGTTGTGGTCAATTATCACAACAGTGAAGCTGCTGGCGACGAAACAGTAGCAGCTATCGAAAAGACAGGAGGCAAAGCCATCCTTGTCAAAGGCGACATGACCAAAAAGGCTGATGTCGATCATTTGGTAACTCAAACTCGCGACGCCTTTGGCGGTGCCATCCACGTCTTGGTCAACAATGTCGGCGGACTTGTCGCCCGAAAAAAGCTTACGGAAATGGACGAGGAGTTTTTCAATGAAGTCATGTCGCTCAATATGAACTCGACATTTTTGACCACACAAGCTGTCGTTCCCTACATGCCGCCGGGCAGTGCGATCGTCAACTTGGCGTCACTTGCAGGGCGAGACGGCGGGGGCGGTGGAGCTTCGGCCTATTCTGCGTCTAAAGGCGCGGTGATCACGTTCACGCGGTCAATGGCAAAGGAACTTGGCCCACAAGGCATACGGGTGAACGCCCTGTGTCCGGGGATGATTGATACCACGTTCCACGATACTTTTACGCCCGATGCAGCGCGTCATCATGTCGAGGCTTCCGTTCCGCTTCGTCGCCAGGGACATCCTGATGACTGTGCCAATGCGGTCGTTTACCTCGCGTCTGATGCTTCGGCTTATATCACAGGTGCGAACATCGACATCAATGGCGGACTGTTCTTCTCGTAAGATCATAGCTTACTAACCCCCTGAGTCCGAGAAATGACCAAACACTACAAGCTGATCTTTCCAGTGGGCTTGGCCCTTTCCAACATTGTTGTCACCAGTGTTGGCTGCGGCCCGAAAGCGGAAACGATCGCTCAGAAGGTCGTCCAACCGGTGAACCCCGACTACTTCATCGCCGACAGCCTGGTCGAACCGATTAAGAAAGAGATGCGAACGCTGAGCGACGGAAGCAAAGCAGAGTGCTACGTCATCACGACCAAAAGCTTTCCGACCGATCATCCCATCGGCCCCTGGGCACCAAAACACGTAACGGACGGTGAAGACAAGGGCGGAATCTGGATCAAAGACGGGCACGTCTACAACGTGTCCGGCGACTTTGTCGCTCACCTGGACGAACTCTATGACGACCCGCAGTGGAATCTTGTGCGGGAAGACGGAAGCATCAAGGTCACCGAGACAGAAGAAGCATTCAACTTGGCCGCGCGACCCAACGTTGATCCTCGCTACCATAATCACGTGGTTGAATGTCCTCCCGATGTTGTCCAGTGGAAAAGCAACCACAACGTCTACGTTATTCCGGTCCATCCGGTCTATCGGTCGGTTGCCACCGATCCCCACCGAGTCGGTGACGGACATGGGCCAGTCGGAGTCGCGTTCAATGGCGTTAAGTACGATCTGCCGGCACCGATTCACATGATCATCAAAGCGCACACGATCGCCCCATTTGATCATTCGGGCGGACACGTCAATCCAAACGCCGGCTATCATTACCATGCCGCGACTGGCAAAACCAAAGAGATCGAGCAGCCTGACGGCCACGCCCCGTTGATCGGTTACGCCCTGGACGGGTTCGGAATCTATGCTCACTTAGACAATGACGGAAACGAGCCCAAGGAATTGGACGAGTGCAGCGGACACTACGATGACGTTCGCGGCTACCACTACCACGTCAGCGCAGCAGGGGACAATCAAATCATTGGTGCTTTTCGCGGAATCGCGGGGTCAGCAAGCGTTGCCAAACCGGAGTAAGAGGCTATGTCGGCTCTCGCTCGATTTTCCAAACCGATTTTTTTCGGAGTATGTAATTTGATTTTTCGCAGCATCATCATTCTCGTCGTCTTCGCGGCCTTCTCAGCGGTAGGGATCGCCGACGACCAGCGGCCGCGATTGTTTGTGCTGACGGACATCGGCGGTGATCCCGATGACCAACAGTCGCTCATTCGATTGATGGTGTATTCCAATGAGTTCAGAATCGAAGGACTCGTCGCCACCGCGTCGGGAACGCCGGGAGAGCTGAAGGTCGCGACCACAAGGCCAGACTTGATTCGTGAAATCGTGTCCGCTTATGGGCAAGTGCGTGGCAACCTCGTGCGTCATGCCGACGACTGGCCGGAAACCGAATCGCTACAGGAGGTCATCGTGTCGGGAAATCCGCAACGCGGTCGCGAGAATATTGGCGACGGATACGACACTGATGGCTCGAAATTATTGATTCAGCGCGTCAAAGCGGGCTCGCAAGAATCGCCGCTGAACATCGCGATTTGGGGCGGACAAACCGATTTTGCTCAAGCACTTTGGCGTGTGCGAAAGGACGGCGGTGCGGACGGACTTGCTGAATTCGTCAAGCGATTCCGCGTCTACGACATTGCTGATCAGGATGGCATCGCAAATTGGATTCAATCCGAGTTTCCCGGCATGCACTACATTCTCAGCAAGGCCAAATCGGGAACAGACAAACGTAATGCGTCATTTCGCGGCATGTATTTGACGGGTGACGAATCATTGACATCCCCCGAGTGGATCAATGCCAACGTGCGATCCAAGGGGCCGCTCGGTCAGCTTTATCCAACCAAGACGTGGACGGCGCCCAATCCTCACGGCTGCATGAAGGAAGGCGACACGCCATCGTGGTTCTTTTTTCTGCCACACGGCGGCAACGATCCCTCCGATCCAACCCAACCCGGCTGGGGCGGGCAGTTTTATCCAGCCGACGACGGTTGGTATCGCGACGATCAGACCAAAACAGACGCCCGTCGGTCCGTCAGTCGATGGCGACCCGATTTTCAAAAAGACTTTGCGTCCCGCATGTCGTGGTGCGTCCACTGAGGAAGGCTTCGGAATGAAAAATAGAACTCTCGTTATGTCCACCAGTCCCCTCATCCTGTGCTTTATTTTCGTTGCTTCATCTTGCATCGCGACCGCGCAGCAAACGCGTTCCCGCCCACGAATATCGTTCGACGAAGTCCTGCGGCGCGAAGATGCAAATAAGGACGGAAAAGTAACCAAGGATGAATTCAAGGCTTCGCCGCGATTGTTCGAACGCTTTGATCGCAACAACGATGACGTGCTCACCAAATCAGACTTTGCCGGATTGCCTGCGCAACAGAATCGACGCCGCGACGGGCAGGACGCACCGCAAGACGTCACTGTTGTTCGTGATGTGGTGTTCGGGACCGGTGGCGGACGAGATCTTACGATGCACATCGTGTTGCCCAACGAAAGAGCCGCCGCGCCATCGCCCGCATACGTGTGGGTTCACGGCGGTGGATGGCAAGGCGGCAAAAAAGACGGCGGCATTGGTCAGACTCTCCCGCTGGTCCGCAGCGGGTTCGTCGGTGCCACGATTGAATACCGTTTGACCGGCGAAGCCCCCTTTCCGGCCCAGATCGAAGATTGCAAATGCGCGATTCGCTACCTGCGTGCTCATGCCAACAAATACAATATCGACCCTGACAGGATCGCTGTCGGTGGCAGCTCTGCGGGCGGGCACCTTGTTGCCTTGCTGGGAACATCAGGCGGCGTCAAGTTACTGGAAGGCAGCGGCGGTTGGCCGAATCAATCCAGCACCGTGCAGGCAGTCATTGATCTGTACGGTCCAACCGACTTTGCCGCGTTCGTCACGACAAAGGGATATGAGAGTCACAACCGTGCCGGGTCCCCGGAATCGAAATTGCTGGGCGGTGGTGAAGTGTCAAGTAACGTCGACGGCATCAAACGCGTCAATCC
>JABDKS010000419.1 GCA_013002105.1 Pirellulaceae bacterium
CGATTGACGAGGCGTGGATGCCGTAACACTCACAATTGGCGAACAATGCCGTGAACCGGAGCGGCGAAGTCGGGCGGTTTGAAAATGAACAATCTTTCGTCGCCGCCCGGTTACGGCGGACGTTACCCGACTTTACTGTACTCACAAAACAATGGATTGCATGAAATGTTCACACGACTTCTAGTCTTGGCCGTAATCGCCGCATCCGCATCAATCGCCACTGCGGACAAACCGGACGATTCTCGTCAACTTACGTCGATTGACTTTACAATTGGCGGCGTAGGCATTGGCTCCACGCTCAAGGACTTCCATCGCAATCTTCCGACGGCGGTCGCTGGGCACGCCCCCAACTACATCCCGATGCAGAACGATCATCTTGTTGTAATCAATAACGGCGTGAGCCAGGCTCCAATCGCATACTTCCGATTCCTGGACGGGAAAGTTGCAACCATCGAGGTTCAATATACCGCTATGGGTATTGACGAGATAAGCGCAGACAAACCGATGATAGAACAACTTACTGATCGCTTCGGTCCGTACGAAACTCGGTCCAACGTACTCAACGCAGCTCAATATTTTTTCTGGGAGTCGGACACTCGCTTTGTTTATTTTTCCATTGCCGATGACGGCAGTGGTAAGCTTTTCATAAGTTCCAATCCGACATCTGTAACTCACCCTCCCAAGACCCCCAAGACCAATATTATCGGCATTGACCCGACGCCTGTTGTACGTACTGGCGGGTAACCATCGCGTGAACCGGAGCACGCGAGTGGACGTTTCTGAAATTGAGAATCTTTCGCGCGTGCCCGGTTACGCGTAACGTTCGTCGACAAAGAGTTTCGATGCAGATCAACCCGTTTCGTTCTCCACCGATTGATTCCGTCGCCGAGCAACGTGAACGCGATGCGGCGATATCATTCAATGTTGCATGGCCGTTGGTGTTTGGATTCAACTTGATCGTCCCGTTGATGATTGCGGTTCCGATCACGAGTCAATCTGGTCGCATTGGGATGACAGTTGCGATTTCGTTGTTTCTGCTAGTGGGCTGGTACATCGGTCATCGTTACCCGCGCAACGGCGAGCGTCTTATCGTCGGAGGACTTTTCGTTGCTATCTCCCAGGTTTTTCCACTGCTGCATATCGTGTCTGGAATAGTTGGGTATACCGTCGCACACGCCTTTGGCGGGGCAACCATACCCGACGACAACGTGATGACGTTTATTACTACTTCCGAATTGGGCGGGTTTGCCTGCACGCTTTCGACTGGTGCTGCACTGGTAGCTGGCGCGTTCGCAATTGGATGGCTTTACGTCGCCATCAGCCGTCTGTTCCGTTCAAACTCAAACCCAACATAGATGCGACGAACCAAACGATGAACCGGAGACCTCGAAAAGCTCTTGGGTGATGGTCGCCCACTCGCTCGGCCCCGGTTATCGTGGCCGTTATCCGACTTACAGATTGCATCGCTAACATTGCGCTATACATTTTCACTTCGCCATTTCCTTTACTTTGTTGCATCGTGCGGCGTTTTGCTCGCTGCAATGCGGATGGGCGGTGCTATCGCGCAAGTTGCGATTATAGGTATCGGCGTGTTCGCAACGGCCCAGCTTATCGTCGCGTTCGTTGGCTCTGGAGCCCGCAGGGCTTTTGCAATTGGTTTCCTCGTCCCGTTTTGCATTTATCTTGCCGTGCATGCCACGAGTGCACAGGGACAACTCGATCCTTACAGTGACAAGGCTTTTCCCACGACGCGCAGCTTTCAAGTCCTTCACCGAGCCCTGGTCGATAGAACATGGATCGACTATCAAACTGAAGCGATAGTACCACCTAGCGATCCTCGTGTTGTTGAATTGATGCGTTCGGGCGGTACGACTATGATGACACCTGCTGGTATGGTGACGCTGCGCGAGCGTCCGACCCGATCAATGTTTGCCCTACTTGCGCACGCGGCACTTGCTTCAATCGTTGGTCTTGCTGGTGCGATCTACGCGGTTTATGTGCGAGCCTCGCAAAACGGCGGATAACCAAGCGATGAACGCGGAGTGGCCGAAAGCGCGTTTTCGAATGGAAGATCAACCGCAGCCACCCGATTATCGCAAACGTTATCCGACTACAACCATCCTTTCCACGAAATGGAGTTCGCCATGACCCGCCACATTTTTTTCACCGTCTTAGCTGGATTCGCGCTGCTGGTCACGGCGTATGCATCCTCATCCGAGCCCACCAAGCTGAATGACCCCCAAACCTATGAGCTTGAGGCACGCATCGCAAAGCTCGAACAGACCGTCGCGTCGCTCCAAAAGATCATCGCGGAACTGCAGGCATCAAACGCACAGACGCCACCAGCAATCGACAGGATCGACGTGTTGGGTTCGTGGGTGATCAACACCGATCCACAATTCATCACTCTTAAGTTTCTCGATAACAATCGGTTTGAAATCCATGCGACCACACCAGAAGGCATTGACATCGCTAAAGGGACTTGGGTGTTCGATGCCGACAATGTGGTCTCCGTTTCTTACGCTTACGCTGCAGAATGCTTTCCCTCCACCACAAAACCAACAAAGACGAAATTTACATTAGCCGACCAGAACACTTTGGCGGGTGGCGGGTTCCTATATCACCGCCAATAGTTCGGTCACCCAAAACGTCGGATAACAAAACGATGCACCGGAGCCGCGAAGCCGGGCGTTTTGAAATGGACAATCACTCGTCGCGGCCCGGTGATCGCCACCGACTATGAAGTCCTTGGTTTGACCAGTGGCGACTGGCCGCTTTTTGGGATTTTCTTTTACATCGTTGTTTACTCGTTCATTTGTTTGAAGGCGATGTTCTGCGGCGCGATGCGAGTCACGTTTTC
>JABDKS010000467.1 GCA_013002105.1 Pirellulaceae bacterium
GATTGGTTCGGCCCGTAACTGGGTACGCGTGAAGCAACGACGTACCATCGTGACAGCGTCTTATGGTTCGAAATTCAGTCCGGGCAGTCTGTCCACACGGGTCGATCGATCGCATCCCTGTTTGCCCCCGAGCACGCCCGATGGCTCGGTCACACGTCATCGCGTCATCGGGAGGATGATGGTGACATCGAACTAAATAGACCTTCCGCACGTCGCCGTTGATAAACTGTTGTTGAATTTGTCTCGCAACCTCCTGATCACGCGAGAAGACAACCACGCCGGTCGTGTTCGCGTCCAATCGGTGTGCAGGATGCAGACGAACGTTGGGATAAACCGACTGGAGCAGTGAAGTCATCGTGTTTAAGTTGAACCGGCCACTGGGATGCATCGGCAGTGGCGCCGGCTTATTCACAACGACCAGCGAGTCGTCTTCCCAAATGATCTCGATCGCCGCATTCACATCGGGTTCAACCGTATTGGGGAACAAGTGCTGGTACTGCTGCCCGCCGCGGACGACCTGATCTTCGTTGACCGGAACACCATCAAGCTGCAATCGACCTAGCCGAAACAGTTGATGCCATCGCTGGCAAGAAATGTGCGGGTGCGATTGCGTCATGACATCAAAAAGCGTTTGGCCATCGAAACGCCCGGCGACGTTGACCGGTCGCAAGTTGTCGTATGGAATTGATCCGGGCAACCGACCAACCAGCTGGGCAATCAACCTGTTCCGCTGTTCGCACGACGCTCGCATGGTTGGGTCAATCGCGGTTGACCCGCTGGTTGCCATTGAATTGTTCAAAACAGTTGTCTCTCCGGTGTGCTGAACGTTTCGGCGTTATTGGAGCAACATCGTGTTCCCTGCGGAACACTGGCCAAAAAGGGGTCAGGACTCAATAGTGCTGGGCGGAAAAGGGGTCAGGGCGGAAAAGGGGTCAAGGGCGGAAAAGGGGTCAGGACTCAATAGTGCGAAGCACCCTTCGGGCCGCTTGCGGCTATTGAGTCCTGACCCCTTTTCCGATGCGGGTTCTTGGCCCGTTGACATTGCGTCTGACTACTTCTATAGTCAGGCAGACGACTGATGTAGTCTGCACGAATCCGGGGGAGTGCGCGTGGCAAAACGGGATAAAAAACGATTGCCGAAGATCGGCAAAGAGGAACTCGCGGTGTTCCAATACGTGCATTCGCACGCTCCGGTGTCGGTCCGTGAAGTGGCAGATCATTTCGCCGACCACGGCAAGGCACGCACCACCGTCCTGACCGTGATGGAGCGTTTGCGAGACAAGGGGATTCTGGAGCGGGACAAGGTGGCGGGAACGTTCCGTTACCGAGGTACGGTCGATTCATCGTCGATGATGAGGTCTCTGATCGGTGACTTTGTCAACGAAGTGCTTGGTGGATCTGTTTCGCCGTTCATTGCCTACATGTCAGAATCCGATCAGCTGAGCTCCGCGCAGATTCAAGAGTTGAAAGCGATCATCGAAGACCTGGACGACACAAAAATTAAATCGCGTGCTCGGGGGAAATCACGATGATCGAGGCGCTGAACGAATTATCCCAGCACTGGTTCAGTCTGATTCTGCGTGCCTCCGTTCACGGCGGGGTCGCTTTGGCGGGCATCGCTGCCCTTTCGTTTGTTTTTCGACGGACCACCACGCCTGCTTGGGTCGAAAATTGGCTCTGGCGTTTGGGTTTTGCCAAATGCTTGGTATTGCTGCTGTTGTTTCAACCCATCGCGATCGCCGTGCTGCCGCCACCCGTGTTGGCGCCACCATTGCTAGAGCGCACAGCGTCGAGTCATTCAATTTCTTCGATTGACGCCAATCCGATGGTAATCTCAGATCATCCAAAATCGACGGACAACCTGATTGACTCAGCGGCCGTGGCGACATTGAACGTAGCCGCAGTCGACCATGCGGTCGTGTCCACCGCGCGAAACAACCATCGTCAGCGGTCGATCAGTTGGCAAACGGTGTTGATGATCGGCTGGTTGGCAATCGTGGTATCCAACGGCATCTTGCTGCTGCGACAATATCTGCAATGCATTGGACTGCCCCGTCGACGCGTTGACGCCCCACATCTCCACAAGCTCGCTCGATCGCTTTCGACGCAGCTTCGGGTGCCCGTGCCGCGTTTGGCCGTTTCGGACAACATCTCCGGACCCGCACTGATCGGATTATGGGACCCGACGATTGTGTTTTCGTCCGCATCGTTGGCGCAGTGCAGCGAAAGTCAGCATCGCGCTGTCATCGCCCATGAACTCGCCCATTTACGCCGACATGATTTGGGGTGGAATCTGCTATCAGCGATTGCAAAGGCGTTGTTCTTTTTTCATCCGCTGGTCTGGCTGGCAACACATCGTCATCGCGTGACCAGCGAGATGGCGTGCGACAACCTTGCGATTGGCATCACGCAGGCCACCCCGGCAGAATATGCCGGCGATTTATTACGACTGGCAATGATCCATTCTGATTCTTTCCCTCATGAACACCAACTCGGTTGCGCTTCGGTGACCGGCTCCACACAGACGCTCAAACAAAGGATCACCGCAATGAAACGTTCACACCAGCCATCCCCTCGTCGAGTCATGTTGTACGTGACGCTCATCGGATCTCTTGCGGTGATGGGCGTGGCTCCCTGGCAACTTGTGCCCCGGGCGGCTGCGGCGGACGAAGAGCCAATCAAGTCACCGGCGGAGAATATGGACTTCGAACAGGGATCGCCCGATTCCGGGGCAACGCATTGGGGCGGTGGAGGCGAGGGCTACCAATTGGAACTCGATGACGAAGTCGTTCACGCCGGTAAGCAATCCGCTCGGATCACAGGTATTGCCAGCAGCGGGTTCGGAACATTTACCCAATGCGTCGATGCCGAATCCCTCCGCGGGCAGAGAATCGCGCTGAGCGGCTTTTTGAAAAGTGACTTGACGCCCAACGCCGATGGCGGTTTGTGGATGCGAGTCGATGGCGGAGATCAGGCGATTGAGTTTGACAACATGGCGGATCGACGCGTCGAAGGCGAAACCGATTGGAAAAAGTATCAAGTCGTGTTGGATGTTCCCGAGAAGGCGACCAGAATCTGCTTCGGATTCTTGATGCGGGGTAAAGGCAAACTCTGGGGTGATCGTTTTCAGCTCGACGCGGTATCGAAACTCGGTCAAGGCATGCCGACAACCGGTGTGGATACAACGTCGCCGCCATTTGCGCGGCCCACGGACATCGTGAATGCAGATTTCGAGCTGGCGGCTCAATCGAAACACGAATTCGCTCGGGGATGGTCCGGCGGAGGACCGGGCTACGAACTGACACGCGATGAATCCAACCAACACTCTGGAAAAGCGAGTGGGAAAATCAAGCACATCGACCCCCAAGGTCGCGCCGGCACATTTACTCAAATGATCGCTGCTGACCAGTATCGCGGCAAACGAGTTCGATACAGCGGATACTTGAAGTGCGATCAAGCAAAGTCGGCAGGACTTTGGATGCGCGTCGATGGACAGGACCGTAAAGTGCTGGCGTTCGACAACATGCAGCGTCGACCAGTATCTGGTACACAGGATTGGGAACGCTACGAAATTGTGCTCGATGTGTCGGCGGACGCAGAAGCGATTGCATTTGGATTTTTGTTGATTGGCGAGGGAACTCTTTGGGCCGATGACTTGGAGCTGTCGAGTGTCGGCGAAGCGGGAACGGGCAAAACGACAACTGGATTTGATCCGACCAAAGTCGCGCGACCCACTGATTTAGTGAACGGTGATTTCGAAGCGAAGTCGCCGATCGCAGCGGCGAAGCCGGATCGATGGGGCGGTGGTGGCAGAGGTTATGAACTGTCACGTGACGAAGACGAGCATCACTCAGGGACCGCGAGCGGTAAGATCACGCGGCTGGACGAGTCCGGAGTTTTCGGGACTTACACGCAAATGTTCCCGGCCGAAAAATACGCCGGCAAACGAATCCGATTCACCGGATATTTGAAAACCAAGGACGCCACGAAAGCCGGTTTGTGGATGCGAATCGATGGTGACAAGAGGCAAGTCCTGGGATTTGACAATATGTCCAACCGAGCTGTCAAACGTGATACCGAGTGGACTCAATACTCCGTCGTCTTGGACGTACCTGATTCGGCCAAATTTATCGCGATGGGTTTTCTGCTTTCGGGCGAGGGCACCGTTTGGGGCGATGACTTGTCGTTGTCCGCCATCGACAAAGCCGATGCGGAGACGACGAATTTGCGGTAGTTCCATTCGCCACGGATACGGTGATCCAGTCAAGGTCGGCAGGAACGACCGTCAGTACAAATCATGGCCAGTACCATCTTGGTGCCGGCCGGTTGTCGCCGTAAGACGTGCTTGCCCAAGCGTCGGATACCCATTGAATCGATCCGTCTTTGCCGTGCAGGGCCACCGCATCGATCTCGTTCCAGCCGGGGACGGCCGGACTATCGATAAAGATCTTGATTCGACGCGTAAACGTGCCGGGCTTGAACGAGAACATCGAAGCTCCCATCGCTGCGGTCGATGGGGTCGGATCGACTCCTTTCCAGATCTCGGTCTCGCGAGTCCGAAAGTTGACGCTGCAGATGCGATCAATCGCCCCAGGATTATGCGTTTCGTAAACGACAATTTTGGCGACATCCACCGCCCTTGGAAATTCCGCCACGATCCATTCTCGCTGTCCATCTTGCGACGCCGATGCCCAAGCCGTTGAGATATCGCCGGGGCCGACGGTATTCGGTTTTCCCTGGATTTGATCGATACTCCACGACAATCCGCGAGACGTGTAACCGGACTTCAGTTGCATGAGATCCGCCCACAACTGGCTGCAATCGCGATACCATGTCATCACAACGGCTGCCAAGAGCGACAACCAAAGCAGGTCGCGAGTACGGAACCGGGGTACCCAACGAAAACGGCGACTTCGATTTGATTTAACCGGGGATTTTGGCGTTACGCCCGACCGATTGGGTGCGTCGTTCAAGCCGACCTTTGCGAGGCTATCGGCATCGCTTTGTACGCAGGCCGTCGATACAAGTTTGGTCGACTTGGAG
>JABDKS010000474.1 GCA_013002105.1 Pirellulaceae bacterium
TGAAACCGTCTCATGTCGTTCGTCGCGCCATGTCCGCACGCACAGGTGTGCCAGGACGCACGCGTCGGCGATCATAGTCGTCAAACGGCGCCGCTTGAGACCGCGAAACTGGATCCATCCAGGCGTCGAAGGTCGTGAACAGCCCCCTAGGTGTGCGAAATGGCCAATCCAAACATTTTGAAACTTCATTGGCACCAAAATTGTTACGTGACGGGGCCAAGCGATCTCGGTGGGAGGTCGCAGGGATGCCCACGTGATCGTAGCAATTTCTTACATGACCAGCGTAACGACCTCTGAGAATGCGAAGCAGCAACATGAAAATCAATTTGCGGGCGACCTGCTGGAACAATTCAGTTACGACGACGACATCGTGCGCAAATTTGTCACAGCGACGATCGTCTGGGGACTCGTCGCAACGCTGGTGGGACTCATTGTCGCACTCCTCTTGGTATTGCCATCGCTAACCGGCGGCATGCCTTGGTTTTCGTTCGGTCGCCTACGTCCGTTGCACACCAACGCAGCGATCTTCGCGTTCGCTGGCAACGGGATTTTTGCTGCGATCTATTACAGCACACAACGGCTTTGCAAGGCGCGGATGTGGAGCGACACTCTCAGTCGTCTTCATTTTTGGCTTTGGCAGGCAATCATTGTCGCCGCAGCGATCACGCTGCCTTTGGGGATTACGCAAAGTAAAGAATACGCCGAACTGGAATGGCCAATCGACATTGCCATTGCAATCGTCTGGCTGGTTATCTTTGGCGGCAACTTTCTGATGACGTTGGTTCGCCGACGGGAACGCCACATGTACGTAGCGTTGTGGTTCTATATTGCGACGATCGTCACGGTCGCCCTTCTGCACGTCTTCAACAATTTGGTGGTGCCGTCGGGCTGGTTCAAGGGCTACAGCGTTTATGCGGGGGTCCAAGACGCGTTTATGCAGTGGTGGTATGGGCACAATGCTGTGGCATTCTTTCTAACGACGCCATTTCTCGGGCTGATGTACTACTTTTTGCCCAAAGCGGCCGAGCGTCCGGTGTTCAGTTACAGGCTGAGCATCATCCACTTTTGGTCGTTGGTATTCATTTACATCTGGGCGGGACCGCATCACTTGCACTACACCGCCCTGCCGGAATGGGCCAGCACGCTGGGAATGTTGTTCAGTTTGATGCTCTGGATGCCAAGCTGGGGCGGAATGATCAACGGGCTGCTAACGTTACGCGGTGCGTGGCATAAAGTGGCGGCCGATCCCGTGCTGAAATTCTTTGTTGTCGGTATCACTTTCTATGGTATGTCGACTTTCGAAGGCCCGATGCTGTCGATCAAAGCGATTAACGCGTTGAGTCATTACACCGACTGGACGATCGCCCATGTGCACTCAGGTGCGCTCGGCTGGAACGGATTCATGGTGTTTGGCATGATCTATTGGCTGCTGCCGCGACTGTTCCAAACCAAGCTTTGGAATCCAAAATTGATGAGTCTTCATTTTTGGACCGGTACGATCGGGATCTTGCTCTACATCATCCCCATCTACGCCGCCGGTTTGATGCAGGGAGTGATGTGGCGAGCCATGGATGACACGGGCCACTTGGTGTATCCCGAATTCATCGAGATCATTCAATCGATCGTAACCCTCTGGTGGCTCCGGGTGCTCGGCGGCCTGCTGTATTTCGCCGGAGTCGTGATGCTGGCGATCAACGCCCTGATGACGTGGCACAATCGTCCCGCCACTTACGATGTGCCGGTCCTCTCCGCACCTCGACTGACCCCATTGCGAATCGACACGGAGCCCGCGGTCAAGAGTGACCTATCCGACGATGTTCCCGTTCTGAACTTTGCCAGGACCCTGAACGTGTTCGGCAAAATGGGTTGGCACCGAAAGTGGGAACGATTGCCGGTGAAGTTTACCGTACTGACTACCGCGGCCGTCGTGATCGCGACCCTGTTCGAGGTGATTCCTACGTTCTTGATCCGTACTAACGTTCCGACCATTGCCTCGGTGACGCCTTACACGCCTCTGGAACTTGCGGGGCGTCACATTTATGTCTCCGAAGGCTGCTACAACTGTCATTCGCAGATGATTCGTCCGATGGTGGCGGAAACCAAACGCTACGGTGAATACAGCAAACCGGGAGAATTCATCTACGATCGTCCATTCCAATGGGGCAGTCGACGAATTGGTCCGGACCTGGCGCGCGAAGGCGGCAAGCAGAGTAGCAAATGGCATTGGGATCATTTCGAGAATCCGTCGTACGTCAGCGAAGGTTCTGTGATGCCAAGCTATCCCCATTTGCTAAGTGAGGATCTGAAATTCGACGCGATTGCTCCGCACATGAAAGCCGCCGCGTTCTTGGGTGCTCCGTACACGGACGAAGAAATCGAAAACTGCGAAGCGGCGGCACGCTATCAGGCCGAAGTGATTGCTGCGGAAATCGTCGCGCAAGGCGGTCCAGCAGCCATGCATGAAAAACAGGCGATGGCTGTCATCGCGTATCTGCAGAGAATGGGAACGGATCTTTTCAAATCACCGACCCCCGAGACGGTTCCGCCGGAATCAGCCGGTGCGGTCGATAGCGATGCGGTCGATGGCGATGCGTCGACCATGGAGGATCAACGCGACGTCAGCGACTCGGACGATTCATCCCCCGTCGATGACGAGCCCAAACCAGATACCGATACCGGCACAGATACGGACAACGACACGCTGGAGGAACCCAACTCATGATCAAAGACCTTGTTTGCGCCCTGGACTATTCGATGTGTGCCGAAGCCGCGCTGGCACTTTTCGTCGGAACATTCTGCATCATTTTCTATGGAACGTTTCGCTTGAGCCGCGACGCGACCGAACGTTTCGCATCCATCCCCTTGAGCGACAACGTCGAGGATCCACGCGATGACTGAACCTACAAAAACCGACCATGCCTACGACGGTATCGAAGAGTACGACAATCCGCTGCCAGGTTGGTGGAAATGGTTGTTTATCGCGTCGATCGTGTTTTGCCCGTTCTACTGGATGTACTATCACGGCGATGCCGAAGGCCGATCGATCCAAGACCAATACGATGTCGCACTTTCGGCCAACACGAGGTTGCAGTTTGCCGAAGTCGGTGACTTGGAGCCCAACCGTGAAACGATTGTTCGCTACACGGCAAAGGAAAACTGGGTCAAGGTTGGCCGCATTGTCTTTAAGACCAATTGCATCTCCTGTCACGGTCGTGACGGTGAAGGGAAGATTGGTCCCAATCTCACCGACGAATTTTACAAGAACGTCACCAATATCGAAGATATTGCCAAAGTGATTGCGAAAGGGGCAGGCAATAACGCCATGCCAGCGTGGTCCAACCGTTTGCATCCCAACGAGATTGTTTTGGTTTCTTCCTACATCGCTACGCTACGTGGCACGAACGTTGACGGTGGAAAGGCCCCCGAAGGAAAGGAAATCGATCCTTGGCCCCAACCGCCCGAAGAACCTGACGACGAGACAAACGGCGAAGCCGACGATCCCGCTGATTCGTCGGACCAGTGACCTGCCATGAGCGACTTTGCATTGACCGGACCGGGCTTTCCCATCATCACGATCGGCAACCGCAGTTGCCAAGGCGCTGCGTGCAGCGGCGGGTCGTGTGACGTTGGCATGTGCGCGACGCGTGCTTCGTCCGAAGACGCATTGCTGCCACCTACCGAGCATGTCTTAAGCACGTTGGAACAAGACGGGAGTCGTCGCTGGCTGCGACCGCGGTTGTCCATGGGCGATCTGTGGCGACGACGACGCATTGTGGCTTATGTGCTCATGATTGTTTTTGTCGTGTTGCCCCACATCCGCATTTCTGGCAAGCCGTTCATCCTGATCGACGTTGCCGCTCGTGAGTTCACGTTCTTGGGTTGGACGTTTTTGCCGACTGACACGTTGCTACTTGCATTGCTGATGCTCGGTGTCTTGATCTCCATCGTTTTTGTGACAGCGATTTCAGGTCGAGCGTGGTGCGGTTGGGCGTGCCCACAGACGGTGTACATGGAGTTTTTGTTTCGTCCGATCGATCGACTGTTCGAAGGTACGGCGGGAAAGGGTGGCAAGCCACGCAGTAGTCTGTCGGCCGCCCGACAGATTGGCCGCTTGCTGGTATACCTCGTCCTATGCACGTTTCTTGCCCACACGTTCCTGGCCTATTTTGTTCCTGCCGACCAGTTGGCTCGTTGGGTCCGAAGCTCGCCGATTGAACACCCAACGGCTTTCTTGGTGATGGCCGCGACGACCGGTTTGATGCTGTTTGACTTTTTGGTATTTCGCGAACAGATGTGCCTGATTACCTGTCCCTACGGCCGCTTTCAGTCCGTGATGCTGGACGAACAATCCAAAATCGTCGCCTATGATCCTGTCCGCGGCGAACCTCGCAAAAAAGGCAAGCACAAACCCGATGAAAATGTGGGCGATTGCGTAGACTGTAACCAGTGCGTCGTCGTCTGCCCGACCGGCATCGACATCCGCAACGGTTTGCAAATGGAGTGTATCAATTGCACACAATGCATCGACGCTTGCAATGCTGTAATGGAAAAAGTGGGATCGCCACGCGGCTTGATTCGTTTTAGCTCGCAAGATTCGATTGCGGGAAAACCAAAACGATTGTTTCGCGCTCGGACGATTGTCTACCCGTTGATATTGCTGGCGGTATTTTGCGCATTTGTTTTTGTGGTTTCGACCAAGACCAGTTTCGATGCTCGAGTGTTACGCGGAAAGGGAGCCCCGTTCAATCTCCTGCCCGGAAAACTCGCTACGAATTCCTTTTCGATCCGATTGGTCAATCGTAGTGGCGAGCCGCAAGTCTTTTCATTCGAAGTCATTGATCCCAAGGGAGTTACCTTGGAAGTCATTGATGAGGAAATGTTGAATTTGAATCCTGGCGATTCGAAACTTGTTCCCGTGAGCGTCCGCTTTCCCAACCAATTGACCTCTGGTGACGGAAATGAATTGGTAACGATGCAGATTAGCGACGGAGCAAACAATCAAAAGAATGTCACCTTTCGAATCCTGGGACCTCGATAATGACCGAGCAACGACTGGCTGAACGCCGCGCAAAACGATTCTGGGTATCCTTGGTCGTGTTCTTGCTCGGTCTGCAACTCGCGATCGGCGGTGTTGCTATCCGCGTGGCCACCGGCGACCGATCGGCTGTTGTGGTGCCCGACTACCACAACGCCGCTTTGAACTGGGATGCAACCTACGCGAAACGGACCGCGTTGACACGTCTTGGCTGGCAACTATCCGTTCAACCATCCGATGTCGTAGACGCCGGTGGTCTTCGAGCCATTCGCATTGGGATCACGGATCACGAAGGCGGGACTGTCGAGGGACTTAACATTTCGGCCAAGGCGTTTGCACACGCCCAGGCAAACGACATCACGACCTTTAAGCTGGACGCAATCGCCAACGGTACTTATCAAGCAACTGCGCCGCTGGCGCGAAACGGCTTGTGGGACATCGAATTCGCGTTCATCGCCGACGGGGAAGATGTGCGAGTGGTCCGGCAATTGGAGTTGAAGTGATGTGGGTGTTGCTAACTGCCGTGGCCACTGCCAGCCTGCTTGGCAGCACGCATTGCGTCGGGATGTGCGGCCCACTGGCGATTTGGGCTAGCGGTGCCACCGTGCAACAGTCACGACATCGCACAGTCGTCTCAAGTGGGCTTTATCATCTCGGACGATTGACGACCTATTTGATGATGGGCGTTATCGCCGGGGGCGTCGGCGGATTGATCGACAGCGGTGGACAAGCGATCGGCATCCAGGTTGCTGCGGCGCGTGTGGTTGGTGGTTTGATGGTCGCATTTGGCGTCGTGAGGTTGTGGATGCTGTCGCCCTGGTACCACGGCCGTGTCAAAGAATTGGTACCGTCGCGTGTCGGTGGAATACTCGTTCGTTTACGCCCGGTTGTTTTTGCGTTGCCGTGGGCAGGACGTTCCTACGCGGTCGGACTCCTGACGACCTTCTTGCCGTGTGGCTGGCTTTATCTGTTCGCGTTGGTTGCCGCCGGAACCGGTAGCGTCTGGCTTGGCCCGCTCGTGATGGCGACATTTTGGCTGGGCACGGTACCGGCTTTAGTAGCACTGGTCGCCGGCACAAAACTCCTATCGACGAAGTTTACAATCGCGGTGCCGGCGATTGCCGCGGTACTGTTGGTGGTGATCGGCGGATTGACCGCTACCGGACGCGGATTTGCAAATCTCGATTCGCTTGCTGAACTTCAGCGCGAAGCAGGTCTCACCGAAATGGACTCGTCCTCAACGGCGGCACAACGTGTGTCGCAGCTCGGTGACGCATCGCTCCCCTGCTGCCGAGTCGATGCACCCGTCAACGAATGAAGTTTCTACTTTCGATTCTCGTGTCCTTGTGAATCATGCTCACCGACCCAACCACACCATCGCAAGGGGACGTCTTAACGGCTGATGTTGCTCGCGCGCCCGGTAACGGTGTTGTCAACGAGAATACGCCAGAGAATTCGCTCCCGTGTTCGCATTGCGGGCTTCCCTCAGCGGTAACGTCACAAGACACCGACGCACCAGTGTTTTGTTGCAGCGGTTGCCAAGGAGCCTATGAGCTGATTGATGGCTGGGGACTCGCGGATTTCTATGCCCTGCGCGACCAGTTGGACGTCGAGGGACAAACAAGTATTTCAGGTGGTCGACGTGACTACTCCGCGTTCGACAGCAATTTATTTCTAGGTCCGTCGACGCCAGTAACCATGTCCGATGGACTGCAACGTACGCGATTGTCGCTGCACGCTTTACATTGTGGTGCTTGCGCGTGGTTGATCGAAAATGCAGCCAGCCGAACTGATGGTTGGCTCGTGTCGCGCGTCTCCTTGGTGGATCATACGATCAACATCGTATTTGATCCCAGCAAAATCAAGCTCAGCGAAATAGCTCGCCTCCTGGACAAACTTGGCTACGAACCTGCGCCGCAGACGACGAACAGTGACGATGCGTTTGTGCGGCAGAATCGCAAGCTGCTAATGCAGATTGCTGTTGCCGGGTTTTGTGCTGCCAATGCGATGTGGATCGGCATTGCGCTCTACGCTGGCGAGTTTTCGGGAGTTGCCGCGAGCCATTGGAACTACTTGCGATTGATCGGAACTGGCCTGGGCATAGTTTCCGTAGTAGGCCCGGGTCGGACATTTTTTCGCGGCGCGCTCGCGTCGATTCGAACACGCACGCCGCATATGGACCTTCCCGTCGCGGCAGGATTATCGGTAGGAACGATTGCCGGTACGATCAACGCGGTCACCGGTCGAGGCTCTGTCTACTTTGATTCGTTGGCGGTGTTGGTGTTTCTGCTGTTGCTCGGTCGCTGGATTCAATTTCGACAGCAACATCGCGCGGCTCGATCGGTCGATTTGCTGCTACGGATCACGCCACGTCACGCCAAACGCTTGGGCACAGATGGTGAGTGCGATTTGGTGCTCGTTGACTCGTTGCAGGTCGGCGATGTCGTCGAAGTCTCGGCCGGTGAAGGCATTCCCGTTGACGGCACGATCACCAACGGGCAAACGACGGTAGATCGATCGTTGCTGACCGGCGAAAGCGAACCCATCATGCTCGGGCAAGGCGAAAAGGTTGTCGCAGGTAGCGTCAATTTGACTCGACTGATACAGATTTCGGTCGACGCGATCGGTCAGCAGACGCGAATCGGCCGGCTGATGAAGACGGTCGAAACGGCTGCGGCCACGAAAACGCCGATTGGGCAGTTAGCCGATCGGATCGGAGGCGTGTTTGTTGTCGTTGTCACAATACTGGCCCTGGTAACATTACTTGCCTGGTGGCAAAACGGCTGGGCGATTGCTGCCGAGCATGCAACATCCCTGTTGATTGTCGCATGTCCGTGTGCGTTGGCCTTGGCCACGCCGCTTGCGATTGCCGTCGCGATTGGACGATCGGCACATCGCAAGATTCTCGTTCGCGACGGCAGTTCGATGCAGCGGCTTTCCGGCTCCGGTACGGTATGGTTCGACAAAACTGGAACCTTGACCGAAGGACGACCACGGGTCGTTGAAATGCTCGGGGATACCGAGGCGATTGGCCTGGCGGCTGCGATCGAAGCGCACTGCTGTCATCCGGTTGCGGACTGCATCATTACCGAAGCCCATCGTCTCCGGCTGGACATTCCTGCAGATGCCTTCTTGGAGGGTGTCGGTTCGGGAGGGATCACTGGCCGATCCGGCGGGCGATCGATCGCAGTCGGGACTTTGAACTTCCTACGTAAACAGTCAGTGTCCATTTGTGATGAGTTTTCTCAAGCTGCCGAGAACTTCTCGCTGCGAGGGCACTCACCGGTCACCATCGCCGTCGACGGACGAGCCTGCACGATGATCGGGATCGTTGACCCGATTCGACGAGGCGCTGCCGAAAGCATCGGCAACCTAAGGAAATCGGGTTGGCGAATTGGCATACTCTCAGGCGACAATCGGCAAGTCGTGCAGCAGGTTGCCCAGAAGGTCGGCATTGATCAAGACGTTGCGCGCGGCGAACTTTCGCCCGAAGACAAGTTGGAAATCGTGCGTCGCACGGGTGCCGACGCGGGATCGGTCGTGATGATTGGCGATGGTGCGAACGATGCAGCTGCGTTGGCTGCCGCCGACGTTGGCATCGCCGTTCGAGGTGGTGCGGAAATCAGCCTGCAGGCGGCGCCAATCTACCTCGCGTCGACAAAACTCGTCACACTCGCGGAGCTTTTCGATGCCGCCCGATCGACCAAGTACTTGATCTACACGACATTTGCGGTTTCTCTTTCGTACAACCTGGTCGCGGTCTCCCTTGCGATGGCGGGTCAAATCAGCCCGCTGCTTGCAGCCGTGCTGATGCCGATTAGCTCCGTCAGTGTGTTGGCGTTGACCTTGGGATGGCCGATTTACCGCGGGAGCCAACCATGAGCGTGCTATTCATCGCACTACCGATCGCACTGTTACTTGGGGCCGCCGGTATGCTTGCCTGCGTGCTGTGCATCCGGTACGGACAATACGACGACTTGGAGACACCCGCTGTTCGCATTCTGATCGACGAAGAGGAATCGCCTAAGCGTCCATCCGAGCCACTCGATTCGTGATTCCCAATTCCCAATTGCTGATGGCGTCCCTTCGCGCCGAACGGGGATATCCTGGAGCTTGCCCCTCTATCATTCGCCGAAATTCACGCATGCCTTAGTAGGTATCGCCACACTATTTGTAGTGACCGCTTTCTACGCCAACAACACTCTGCAAACGCCATCATGCCTGACAGCCATGCCATCGAATTGATGCCGCCGGGCGATGAACTGCTGACGCGGTATCGTGAGCTATGCAAGTACGTTGGACTCGGTCGTCATGACGTTCAACGGGCTCAAGCTGTTTGGATCCTCGTCGAACCTCATGTCGCGTCACACGTGAACGACTTCTACGCGGAGATCCTGAAACACCAAGAAACCTCCGGCGTCTTTACCGGTGGTGATGCGCAAGTCGAACGCTTGAAGGCAAGTTTGCGCTGCTGGATTGCCGAATTATTCTGCGGGAACTTTGATCAGGCGTTCGTGCAGAATCGTTGGATCGTCGGCTGGCGACACGTGCAAATCGGTTTACCCCAGATCTGGACGGCATCGGCGATGTCGCGACTGCGTGATCGAATCTTGAACCAATTGGCCGTTGACTGGACCGATTCGGCAGTCAGTTTCCAAAAAACCGCTTCAGCGATCTCGCGGCTGATGGACTTGGATCTCGCGCTGATCCAAGACGCTTACCATGCCGAATCCGTCGCAACACAACTTCGCGATCAGCGAGACTTTGCCGAAGCCATCATCGGGACAACGCAATCGATCGTTCTGGTGGTAGACCAGGACGGAAAGATTTTGCGTGGCAATCGTTACTTGTCTCGATTGGTTTGTGGCGAGTCGGAACTACCCGCATCGATTGATTCCGTCCAAGGTATCATTCCCGAGGGCGAAAACTCCGCGGTTTTGGCGCTGCTTGGGAACCAAGGTGACCAACCGTCACCAAGTCCCATTGTGACGCAATTGATCGATAACAGACAACGGCACCGTACTGTGCGTTGGTTCTGCAGATCCATTCACCACTTTCCGGACAGCAGGAATCAATCGTCGATCGAAGCAAAACTGCTGGTCGGTCAAGACATCACCGACCTTTCCGAAGCCCAACGCCGCGCGGTCCAACAAGGACGACTTGCTGCTATCGGTCAAACGATGGCCGGTCTTGCGCATGAAAGCCGAAATGCTTTCCAACGCAGTCTCGCGTCGTTGGAAGCGTTATCGTTGGAGGTAAGCGATCGCCCAGAAGCCGTCGAATTGATCGCGAGAATCCAACGAGCACACGATCACCTTTTGCACTTGTACGAGGAAGTCCTGCAGTTTGCAAAACCGGTTGTTCTGGAAGTCGATAAAAATCGCATCAGCGATCTTGTCTCACGGACCTGGAAACACATCGCGCAGGCATCCAATTGCGATCCAAACCGACTGCGCATCGAGCAGACGTCAACGGATGATCGAATTGACTGTGACGCGTTCAAAATGGAACAAGTGTTGCGCAACGTGATCGAAAATGCCCTCTCAGTTTCTCCTGCCCAATCCAATATCGACGTTCTGGTTGCCGATACGTGGCAGGGTGACCACGAATCGATCCGAGTCACCGTTCGTGATTACGGACCGGGTATCTCCGACGAAATCCGTGGTCGAATCTTCGAACCTTTCTTCTCGACCCGGTCTCGCGGCACCGGTTTGGGTCTCCCCATCGCCCGCCGGTTGGCAGAGGCGCATGGCGGTTCGCTGATACTTTCGTCGACGGACTCTGGAACCACAGCCGAATTAATTGTGTTGAAACATTTGGCTCGAAAGCAGTCGCTGGGGACACCGCAGTCAGAGTAGTGACCTCACCCCGTGTGAGATCCAATCGGATTGAACGCGGTTAGAGCGAATTGCGGCGGTAAGACTGAATTGACATGTCGCAACCTTCCGATATAGTGAAATATCTAAGGAGCGACCATGACCAAACGAAAAACGTCACGAAAACCCAAGCCGTGTCCGCCAGCCGACATGGAGGCGCTTGCCATGGCTGCCGAATGTTTGCGGACTTTGGCACACCCGGTGCGGTTGCGGATGGTTCAGATGCTATTGAACGGTCGATACACGGTTGGTGAATTGGCGGCGGACTGTGATGTGCCCAGCAATGTCGCGTCGGAGCATCTGCGATTAATGCAACGCTGTGGTTTCTTTACCAGCGAGCGTGAAGGCAGGAAGGTTTATTACGTCGTGGCAGAACCACACCTGGCAAAGATCCTGGCGTGTGTCGAGAGCCGATTCTTGAGTCACACCGCGTAACCTCTTGTCGCCGTATCGGTGCGAGGAATTGTTTCCGATTCAAACGCTCTTTCCACC
>JABDKS010000836.1 GCA_013002105.1 Pirellulaceae bacterium
CTTATATCCATTGCGTCGGTAAAACTCTGGAGCTTGGTAATCCATGGTGTCAACATACGCGTATCGGCACCCGCGTCGAACCGCCTCGGTCTCGGCGCACACCAGCATGGCCGTTCCAAGTCCGCGACCGCGATGGTCTTCGTGCACCGACATGATGTTCAATCGGACCCACCGCATCGCGGTGGTCGCCAGCAACCCGCCGATCACTTCACCGTCGCGATCGTGAATGACCACGTCGAGCGGTCGTGGATCGTTTTCGGATTGATCCATCGCGGACCACCAGAGAGGATTTGCCGCCTGGTTGTAGTCACGCAAAAAACGCTTGACCGCACCGGACTGATCGGTGTCCAACTCCTTGGCGGCCAACGTGGGCACGTACGGCGATGAGGTCATGGGAACTAGCCTCGGATCGAAAAAACGGTGACGCTCTGAATAAACGGTGACGCTGTCTTGCTGACGCATTCGCTTTTTCGCTGTGACACCGCAGTTCGGGTGAAACGTCCTGTCGCGCGATTCGATTGACATTGCGGTCAGCTGCGTCGTTCCCATTCTGACAGAATTCGAATCACGGTTGGATGATCGCCGTTTTGGATCAGTTGCTGGGAGTTTTCCAAATAGTTCTCGGCCATGTCCAAATTGTCGATTGTGTCTTTGATCATTCGAGCTTGTTCAGGTGGCAAGTCCAAATCTGCGAGCACCTCTGCGGTATCGACCGAGAAGTCTTCTGATTTTAGTGATTCGTAGACGGTGAGATCGGGACCGGCGGCAATCGCTTGAGCGATCTCCAGTGGCGTTCGGTCCATCATCACCTCACGCATTCCGGGATCAGCACCGTGTTGCAGTAAGTATCGAACCATGTCGGCGTTCCCCATGAATGCGGCTTCCATGAGTGGTGTCTCCGAGCCATCGATCTCTTTGCGTTGATTCACGCGAGCGCCAGATTCAATCAATCGGCGAGCTTTGTCGATCTTGCCTCGCATAGCGGCCATGTGCAGCGGTGTCCCGCCGTTGATTCCGGCAAAATGGATGTCCGCACCCGCTTCGATCAACAAGCCAACAATCGCGTCTGAATCTGGCGAATCCGATTCCACCGCAAGGATCAAACAGGTGTACCCATCCTCGACCGAAACATTGGGATCGGCGTCGTGATCAAGCATGAATTCAACGAGCGGCAAACAGTCGTAACCGATTGCCGTGATCAACGGTGTGTCCCCCAAGTAATCTCGACTCGAGAGGTAATCACTTTCCGCGACGATGCGTTGTTTGACAGATTCCAAGTCGCCACGGCGAATTGCATCGGACGTCCACGTGTTATTGGGTGCAGTGGTCATGTGAGGATTTTGCAATGGGTCCAAACGCGTGCGAGCCAGAATGGGAGTTCGAATCCGATACGCGGCGGTGAACGCTCCCGCCGCGTCTGCCATGGATTGGATCACCTCTCACAACGTTTTTGAAAAACAAATGCTATGCGGGCTACCGATGTATTCTCCAAACGGTTCGATTCGATGATAGCCAGCCGATTGATAAAGTCCGATTGCGGCATCCTGTTGATCGCCGGTTTCCAATAGTAGCTGATCGTAGCCGATCGCGCGGGCTCGCGATTCCAAGTGGCCAAGCACGTCACGTGACACGCCGCGACCGCGATGCGACGCGATGACAAACATCCGTTTCAATTCCACTTGCTTTTGGTTCAGTGGTCGCAATGCGCCGCACGCTACCGGGGAGTTTGCGTCGTACGCGATAACAAACACGCCGCCAGATTGTTCGAAGGACGTCAAGTCGACACTGTGCATGTGTTCCGCCGCGTATTGGGCGCTCAATTCCTGATCAAGCAATCTGATCAGCCATTTCGCGTCGTCGCAACCGATGGAGACTTCCCGCAAGAGCATCAAATTGATCGTTTGATTGTGAGTGTTTTTGTAAGCGATGCATGCCCTGGTCAGAACCTGTTCTGGCCTGCACAAGAAACCACATTGTCGATCGAATGCTCTTGCCGTTTCAGCGAATTCGCGGCGATTCCGCTCTATCAGATACCTAGCATGTCCAACCGCGTGATTGGAACCGTTTCGGGTCTTGCTGAACACGCTTGGCGAGTTCCTGGATGAAAATATCTCCCTCCCGTTTGTATTGGGCACGCTCGTCATTGTTGAGTCGAAAGGCGATGCCGTATTGTGCGACCGTCCCGCACAGCACATTCAAAACCAGGCTGTCGTCGTTCTCCATGCGAAGCTGAGTTCCATACTCGTGAAATAGAATGCGCGCAGGCTTTTCCGTCATCTTTTGCAACCTGAGACAGTAGGGAAGAAGGTCTGGTTCGCGGTTCAATGGCACCAAAGGCCGCATTTGAAACTGGCATGTATCATTCGACGCAGGTCTCGCATCCTCCATCAACGCGATTTGAGTTCAACGACAGGATTCCACACGACCGGACCAGACAAAACACTGGTACGGCTGAGTGCCCGGGACGCCAGCGAACGGATC
>JABDKS010000480.1 GCA_013002105.1 Pirellulaceae bacterium
CTTCTGCATCACGGCGCCGATTCGCAATTGGCCAACAAAAACGGAAAATGTCCGATCGATTATGTTCGCGTCGATGATATCGCCGCACTGCTGGTTAACGCCTGATCACAGACGCGATCCGCTCGGCGGAACAGAGATTCTTTGTTCCAGCAAAGTGTACGTAGCTCGCTGACACATACCGGACCTGCCCCGATCGGTTAGCATTGCCGTAAGAGCGTTTTCGTCATTGATGCATGCCAGGACCAGTCCTGGCAAAGTTTCGCCAGGACAGGACGTTGAATTCCTCAGATCTAAGAATGCTTCAGTTTGGACAGCGCCACATTGGAATCAGAACGCTGTGTTTTCCCATCCCGAAAGCCGCACGGCGATAGCCGCGGTTCGTTGCGAAAACAACCGGTGCTATCGCCCATCGGTTAATGAAAAGTGGCGCTGTCCAGCTAAATCAAACATTGCAGCGCGATCCGTTTGCGTCCGCTCGCGCCGCACTTCAGTGTGAAGAAGCAACATGACACAGCACAGTATCCCGTCCCTGCCTGTCGCAGGCGTCTTGACCGTCGGCCTTCCGCAGTTGTTTTCGCAAAGCGAATCACCGGCAGTGGGGAAGGCGGATGACGCCGATACAGCGGGCGATGCCGGCACAAAAACCGGCAACCCGTTATCGTGATGAACTCCGTGACCTCCCGACATTCGGTGATGCCGTGTCTCCTGTGACGCGACTGCCATGACAGTCAATCCTTATCAACCGCCTCGCTCCGATCCGGCGCTACCGCAAGAAATTCCCGCCCAAACGCTGGAGATCGACGGAGCCATTTCGTTCACGGGTATCCCCGATGTCGCCGACCTCGCCGACTTCTTGAATGCCCACGATCGCGTCGGTTGCATCACCACTTTTCTGGCCCACGGATTCCTATTGCTCGCACTGCTGTGGACCGTGATGATCGGATCACTCTCGCTGGTGATGATGGTGTCGGGTGTTAGCGGCATTATCGCGCTGGCCTGCATCGTATCAACAACCCACTACCGTCGCGCAGTTTTCCAATCGACCAATCCCCACTGGCAATCGCCCGTCGAAGGTGAATTGCGCAGTGACGGTATCGCGTTGATCTATCCCCACGAGCAACTGTTCATACGATGGAACTGTTTTCATCGGGTCGTCGTTGGTCGCGGGGTTGTGGGTCTGGTCAAAATCGATCCGCCCGATAGTGCACTGTTGATCTCGGAGGCCATGGTGGATCCGCCGAGTGAATTTCAGCGTGTCCAGACGGTTGCAACCGCGGTGCGGCGGCAGGTCGAACACGGTGGTCCGCTCAGCAACCGACGCACAATGATCGATTCGCTGCTGAAAGAATCGATGCGACAACGATCTACTCCACCGACCGAAAACGCGATACTGTTTTCCGGACCGATCGTGAGCGATGAACTCAAAGCGGCACGTCGTATCGCTCGACGACCGTTTTCACCACGCATCCTGTTCGTCAAATCCGCGTTGATCATCAGCGCCAGTCTGCTGGTACTCGGGGTGCTCGAACTGAGCCTGGAGACGATCCCCGCGTTCTTTTTGGCCGCCTTTCTGGTCGCCGGCGTGACCTATTGGAATTACCGGGAGCGCACGCCGACCAGGTACGTTCAGCAATACCTGCTCGCTTCTGCGGACGACGGGGGGATCGTTTCTGATCAACACATGATTGTCAGACGGTTTCCGTGGACTCATCTACGAGTTGTGAATCAGTCCAAGGAGCACGTCTTGTTTTTGCACACCGCAACCGCGACGCCGCTACTCGCTCGCGCCGACATGTTCGCCGAACCAGCCCAGTGGCAACAATTTGTTCAGTTGGCAAACAGAAA
This sequence comes from Pirellulaceae bacterium, assembly GCA_013002105.1. The sequence continues at coordinate 1,846 of JABDKS010000480.1, forward strand.
AATTGCGGCTACCGATTCGTAGTGAAAATCAATTGCTGATCAGCGGCCCCAAACAACGCGATGCTGTTCGGAATCAGCGACCAAGAACGTAGCCTGATCTGACGGGGCAATTGCTGCAATCCCGTGCGGCCGTCGTAGCTTGACCGTCGACTCGCTGTGCTTGCCGCCTAGAACAGTCGTCACAATCTCATTTGCGAAATCGATCCGGCGGACCGCGTGGTTTTCCGTATCGACCACCAGTAGATTTCCGTGGGCATCGATCGCGATTCCTTTGGGGCCGCTGAATTTTGCATCCAGCGGATCGCCGCCGTCACCGCTGTAACCCTT
>JABDKS010000524.1 GCA_013002105.1 Pirellulaceae bacterium
CACAGAGTCGCCAACCAAATACTCGGGCAAGTCGGGATCGATTCGGCAATGTAACTCCAGTCCGTCATCGGCGGCACGCAACCCCAGAGTTTGACCCGTTCTACCGATACACTCTCGCAAGTTGAACGTCGCCTCTTCCAACTCCAATTTGCCGGCTTCGATCTTCGAGAAATCCAGGATGTCATTGAGCAGACGCAGCAGCGCATCAGCGGAATCTTTGACCATCGCCAAATAGTCGTGCTGCTCGATCGTGTGTTTGGTATTGAGCAGCAATTCCGTCATGCCGATGATTCCATTCATAGGCGTCCGAATCTCGTGGCTCATGTTGGCCAGAAAATCGCCTTTGGCTTTGTTCGCGGATTCGGCGGACACTTTTGCAAGCTCTAATTGCTGATTTCGATCTTCCAGCTCTTTGCGTTGCTGATCAACTTCCCTGAACAGACTGATTTTCTCCACGGCATTGAAAACAGCACGCTGTAGATTGTCCGACGAGAGGTCTCCTTTGACTAAATAGTCCTGCGCACCCTTTTTCATCGCTTCGACGGCAATCGATTCGTTGCCCTGTCCGGTCAACATTACAACGGCGATTCTGTTGGGTCCAAACAGATCATTCAAGCTAGTCAGAAACTCCAATCCATCCAGGTCGGGCAGGTTGTAATCGAGCAAGATGCAATCAGGACGTTTGTCTTTGCAGACATCAATTCCGTCCTCGCCACAATCGGATTCAAAGACCTCGTACTCCTGCCACGAATTTTTTCGCAGCAGTCGGCGGTAGACTTCGCAGTCTTCCGGGCTGTCGTCGACGATCAGAATGCTGAGCGGCATTACTTAGCTGTCCGTCTTTGGGAAAACCACGATTTGGAACCAGTAATCTTTGAGCCGTTGGATCGCATCGACCAATCCGGCCAAATCAACTGGTTTGTGGATGTAACTGTTGGCCCCAAATTCGTAACACGCTTCGATGTCGCGTTCGTCGGTCGACGTCGTCAGCACGACAACCGGAATCTTTTTCAACGACGGATCTTGTTTGATCTCTTCGAGCACTTCGCGACCATCGGTTCCGGGCAAATTCAAATCTAAAAGGATCAGTCCGGGGCGTGGTGCCGAATCGGGCGCGACGTACTCCCCGCGTCGATGCAAAAAGTCCAAGGCATCTTCGCCGTCGCTGCAGCGGAAAAGCGTGTTGCGCAATCCCGATTTATGCAACGCGCGAACGGTCGCTTCGAAATCCTCCGGACTGTCTTCGACAATCAGGATCGGTTGGTTGCTCCAATCTACCATCGGGTTTTCGGTTTCCTGGTTCAAGGTAGTTTGACGTGGGATGAACGACTTGTAACGGTCGCATTTTGTTTTTTTTAATGCAACGAACGGAAGCAAGTCGCAGCGAAAAACGTCAGGACTTTCGATCGTTTGCGGGCCGAGGCGAAGCGCATGTCGAGTTTCGCTCGTTGATGGTTGGATGGGTACTTAGTGCGTCTATCTATTATGCATCATTTCGGCGTCGGGCGGACTGAGAATCAGGCTTGGTTTAATGGCTCGGCGGATAATTCTTCGTTCGGATGCAGGCCAATCGTGAAATAGAATGTCGTTCCTTCACCGTAGGTTGATTCCAGCCAAACGCGACCGCCATGTCTTTCCAGGATCTTTTTTACAAACGTCAAGCCGGCGCCGGTACCGCCCCCAAATTTGTCGCGAGCATGGAGACGTTTGAAGATCCGAAAGACCGAATCTTGATGCTTGTCACGAATGCCAATTCCGTTGTCGCGAATGTAAAACACGATGCTGTCTTTGTGTACAGCGGCATCGTCGCTGGTATCACTGGCCTCGATTTCCTTAAACCCTATTTCGACCCATTGCTGCGGTTTATCGTTGTACTTCACCGCATTGGTGATCAGGTTACGAAACACTTCGACGATTCGAACCGAATCACAGTTCACGGTAGGCAGCGGCCGTGGGATTCGCACGTCAACGTTATTGTCGTGCAGCATCACATGCATCATTTCCAGAACCTCCGCGACACACTCATTCAGATCGGTCGGCCGAATGGCAAACTCGGCACGACCAACGCGTGAATACTGCAGCAGCGAATCGATCAAATTCTCTTGTCGCTGACATAGTCTTTGCAGCGTATCGAGTTTGTCGCGTCCATCGGCGTCGATCTTGTCCGCGTAATCTTCGGCCAAAAATGACGAATAACGCGAGATACCACGCAACGGCTCCTTCAGGTCGTGCGAAACGATGTAGGCAAAGTCGTCCAGTTCCTGATTGCTACGCAGGAGTTGATCGTTCAGGACCGTCAGTTCTTCGGTCTTGGATTGCAGGCTGCTGGTGCGTTTTTGGACTAAGTCCTCCAGTTGGGTGCGATGTTTTTCCAGTTCACGATCGCGCTGCTGGATTTGGTCCAGCATCGTGTTAAATCCGTCACACAGCACACCCAATTCATCATTGGAATGTTTCGCGACTCGGACGGAAAAGTCTGCATTGCGTGACACCCGCTCGGTCGCAGCAGCGAGTCGGAGAATCGGGCGAGAGATCACGCGATGGACAAAGTAGCCCAGCAGCACAGCAATTCCAAGGCAAACAACCAAAGAGATGATCGCCAGGATGATCTTGCGTTGCAGCGAGTTGTACAACCGCTCCATGCTGGCACGAACATAGATTGTTCCCAGCTGACTTTCTCCGTCACCAATTTGTTTGATGACGTGAAAGTAGCCGTCTTGAAAAATGGATTCCTGATCCGCGGGAATCTTAGGAATGTCTTCGGAGGTGAATTCATCTCGCTTGTATTTGGCGAACGATTGTCCTCGGATGTCGAAGGTCTGAGCGAATACCACGCGCGGTTGTCGCCTCAGTGATGCCAAGACTTCGTCCGCGGTCACCTGGTCCTCGAATTGCAACGCCGTGTTGCTGGCGTCACCCAATAGGTCTGCCAACGCAGAAATCTGAGACGCAAGTGCGGATTTGGCGCTCTGATGTTGTTCGATCAGGCCGGCGATGGTCGACAGCAGAAGAACGACGCTGGCGACAGCGACCAAAGATGCCGCCAACTTGAAGCGAATCGACAGGTCCCGCAGGGGGTGCATGTTGTGTTTCCGAGGAGTCTCTAGAGCACGGTGACAAGTTGCAAGGCAAGTAGCCTAGCTCGGATTGCCAACCGCGCCTGTTTTTCAGCTTTCCTATTGACAAACATTTTGACTTGCCTCGTTGCTAAGTCATTCCAATAACAAATCGTGATACCGGTTCGCGCCAAGCCGGCCGATTCATTCATACTCGCTGCGTCGGAGACCAGTAGCACGGGTTGCCCGGCGGTCTTGACCCTGGCCGCATTTGCCCGCGTTGCCGTCGATTCAGCCGCTCCGACATCAGAACTGCGACTGATAAACAAAATATGACAAGGCTGATAATTGCGTTGAAAGTCGCCCACGCTTCGGTAGTGGACAACGCGAATTCGCTTGCCTTGAATACGGTCTTTCTTGACGGCGCCGGCTCGCAGAACATAGCCGGATCCCGTCGCGACCAGGTGTTGGCCAAACGGATTGCTGCCGAGAATCCCAATTACGAACTCGCGATCCGAACCCGGAAAGGGTGTTTTGGGCCAACTAATCAAGCTACCAAAATAAGCAAAGTAACCCGCTTTGATTTCGTACTCGCGATTCATCTGCTGAACCGCTGGCTGCTGCGCCGATAACGACGGCGCCGCAACAGCAAACCACCCGCATGCGAGAGCGACGCACAGCAAGATTACGGGACGTGGCATTCGCTCTCTCTCGGTATGACTCTATGACGTCCCTGTTGCAATCGGCGACCTGATGCCGGTTCAAGCCTGTTCGGTGAACCGTTCGGAATCAAATCCTCGATAAGATCA
>JABDKS010000548.1 GCA_013002105.1 Pirellulaceae bacterium
GCTGAACCTTGTGCTCAGTCGGCGAATCATAGGCACCGCGATTGAGCACAAATGTGTCTCGGGGCTTTTCCATGTCGCCCATCACCATCACCGATGTCAGCGGTTTCTTTAGCGCGACCACTCTGCCCTGGAGCTTCGTGACCGCATGAGTCAACTTTTTATGCTGCTGGTCCTGGGTGGCGAAATAGTGTTCGCGCAGTGATCTGGTCTGCTCAGGTTTGCGATCGCTTGCCGCCATGCGCAGCAGGTCGTTAATGGGAGAGTTGCCGGCTAGCTGCTGCACTTCGATCTGCGACAGCTCCCTCGCATAAAGGGATACCTCGTCCACGTCGCCCTTAAGTCGCGATCCGGGGTGTCGGCTCCCGATCAGCAGCGTTTTGTCCGTTTTGGTCGTCTCGGTCAAACCGTCTTGTTCCACGTTCCATTCCGATGGCTTTCCATCGACGTAAATGTTGACACCAGTCGACTTGGAAGAACCGTCGTAGGTGACGAAGACATGTTGCCATTGATCGGATTTCAACCCCGACTTGGTCCTGACCTTCAAGGCATTGGTCGGCCAAGTGTTGATCAAATGAAACTCGATTCGATTGTCCCCGCACAGTAAATCGAACCCACGAAAGCCGTTTTTGTCATCCATTCGTGCGAGCAACGCGCCGTGGCCGTTTTTTGCTGGTTTGATCCAACCGCCGTAGGAGAACGCGTCGGTACGCTCGAAGTTTGCCAAATCACCTAAGTCGACGTAGTTGGTGCCATTGAATTTCAGGCCCTTACCGCCGCGAGTGTCGACCCATAGGGGTTTGCCTTGGATGTCGCCGGTCCGTGTGGCATCCAAGGCGTCGACGACCGATTTCCCTTTGCCCGATTCAAGTAGGAATTGGGCGAGCAGGTCTTTCGGAGGGGACGTCGTATCGTCTGATTGTGCGCTCGTTTGCGCAGCGGCTAACCATCGTTCGAAATCCGCTTCGCTTACCAACTCGTGTTTGCTGAGACTTTCCTTGGCGTCGGCAAGCTGCTGCTGCACGCTGGGCAGCTCTTGTTCGTTGGCGGGATTAGGTATCTGCAGTGTTGGCTCCGCGTTTCCTTTACGAGTCTGCATTCCACCATCGAGACTGACGTTAAAAAAGGCGAAGAACTTGTAGTACTCTTCTTGGGAGATCGGGTCGTACTTGTGATCGTGGCATTGGGCGCACTCCATGGTCAGTCCCAGCCATACCATCGCTGTCGTCTTGACGCGGTCAACCGCGTACTCCACACGGTACTCTTCAGCGATCGCACCTCCTTCATCGGTCGTTCCGTTGTTTCGATTGAAACCGGCCAAAAGCTTCTGTTCGATCGGGATGTCGGGAATCAAATCTCCGGCGATCTGCAAGATAGAAAACTCGTCGAACGGCATGTTGTCGTTGTACGCGCGCACCACGGCGTCCCGCCAAGCCCACATCTCTCGCGGTCCGTCGGCATGGTAAACACTCGTATCGCCATAACGAGATGCGTCCATCCACATCAGTGCCATCCGCTCGCCAAAGTGGTTGGATTGGAGAAAGCGATCGACAACCTTTTCATAAGCGTCTGCAGACGAATCGTTCACGAAATCTTCGATTTGTTGCAGCGTTGGAGGCAACCCGGTCAAATCAAAACTCAATCGCCGAACGAGTTTTTCGCGCGAAGCGTCCGGTTCCGGCTGTAGCCCAGCCGATTCGATCTTCGCGAGCACGTACTGGTCGATTGGGTTGCGAGCCCAATCACCTGATCGCAACGATGGCGATACCACGCGAACGGGCTGCAAAAAGGACCAGTGCTCGGTCCATGGGGCGCCATCTCTGACCCAACGTATCAATCGTTCGATTTCGTCGCTCTCGAGGTCCTTGTGCGCATCCGGTGGCGGCATCGTCTCGTCCGGATCTTTTGACACCAGACGACGAACAAATTCGCTGTTCGCCGGTTCGCCAGGAACGATCGCGTCGACCTTTGCATTATGCTCCAGGTCCAGCCGTAGACCAGCTTGTCGATTCTCCGCGTCAGGCCCGTGACAAAAGAAGCACTTGTCAGACAGGATTGGACGAATGTCGCGATCGAAACTGATTTCGTCCCCGCTAGAAATCACCAACGCAAGCGAGTTCGCGAGCAAGACTGAAACGGCGAGCGAGAACGATCGGTAATTGCGCAAAAGGTCCGCAAGTTTGCACATCGCAAATTTCGGGCAGTGGGGTGGGCTGAAGGGAGGACTTATCAGTGTACCAGCCCAACGACAAGTTACTTCGGCCACTGCCGAGAAACGGTCTTTTGCGGCAAATTCCCACAGCCGCACGACGTTTTTTCGCCGTCAGGACGGCCGCCGGATCCGATGTCGCAACCGAGAGCTAATTTGGATTCTTGGCTGACCACGACAGGTCGTGACGCGACTCTGACAGGGCAGCGTCTGGCCGATGCCCCACCCGCAGGGTTAAATTAAATTGGACAAACGCATAATCGGTCCAGGATCGTCGCGGATTATTGATTCGCGAATTGTCGAGTCGCAGTTGGTTGAGTTGCCGATTATAGAGTCGCAGATGGTTGATATCGGCAACGCGATTCAGAGAGTCGACATAGAACAGTCCACTGCGATCTGAGCGCCGTGCTGACGTTGCGATGCCCAGTGAATTCGCTCTGGTTCGCTTAGCTCCAACTGATAGACCATCGCGTCCGCAGCATCCTGTGTTAACCCCGTCGTGATTCGAACCGGATTTCCGTCGTCACCTTTTCGCCAGACCGACCAGTTGTCGCACTCCAGAGATGCCGTCAACGCATCGATCAACTCACGGCATTGGACATCGGTCATCGACAGCGTGACCGATTGGCGGGAATGCGAAGACGATTCAACGATGACCCTGTCCTCCTGAGGACGTATCTCGATCGAACCATCCATGCACTCGATTTCGCGTCTATTGAGCATCGCCAACTCCTCTAAGCCTTGAACAAATATCCACTACTGAACATGACGAAGAGGAGCCGAGGTGTGTTCGTAATTCGACGCTACTTTCGCGCAAAATCCGGATTTCGTTGTGGGACTTTGGCGTCTACGCGATTTAGGTAAGCTTCTAGCTTCTCTGTCAGTTCGTCGGCCTTGGCAGGCATTGCGTCGGCCAGATCGTTTTGCTCGCCAAGATCATCCGCCAAGTTGTACAGTTCGGTTGGACCGGCATACCAGCGAATCAATTTCCAGTCACCATCGCGAATGATCGAATAGGGACCTGGTGGATGACGGTAATGGGGAAAGTGCCAGTAGAGCGTCCGCCGCTGTAGTGTCTGCTGACCGCTTGATTTCAAGTGCTGCATCAACGAAACACCGTCGATCGTTACGTTCGACGGAATCTCTGTTTGGGTTGCCTCACAAACCGTCGGCAAGTAGTCAACACTGGAGATGGGTAGGTCGGACACCACGCCGGCGGGAATGACTCCAGGCCAGCATGCAATTGCGGGAACTCGGATACCGCCTTCGTACGCATAGCCTTTGCCGGATCGCAAAGGTGTGTTGTCGGTGGGCCCCAGAAGTCCGCCGTTGTCGGAGGTGAATATGATCAGCGTGTTGTCGCGAATTTCTTTCTCCGTGAGCGTTTCGACGATCGTACCGACCGCGTCATCCACACTTTCCACCATCGCGGCGTACTTCGCGTTCTTGTCGGTCTTGCCGTCGCGACGATATTTGGCAGCGACCGACTCGATCGCTTGAATCGGCGTGTGCACGGCATACGGGCAGTAGTACAAAAGGAATGGCGAATCACCACATTCGCGAATGAACTTGGCTGCCTCGTCGGCTTCGCGGTAGGTCAGAAACTCGCCTTCTTTGCGCGGGACGAGCTGTTTGTCCAACGAGTATTTGGGATGTGTATACGGATCAAAGTAATTCGGCGGTTGCCCGATATCGCACCCGCCGACGTTGATGTCAAAACCCTGACTGGGTGGATACCATTCGGGGTCACCAAGATGCCATTTGCCGACGAAGCAGGTTTTGTAACCATTGCCTCGAAGTAGTTCGGCCATCGTTACTTCGGCATGCTCCATGAAATACGGATTCGGCGGACAGAGAAACTCATTGTTTTTGCCACCAACGTACTGCGTTGGATTTTGGGTGACTTTGCCTACGTTTCCGCGCTGAAATCTGGCTCGAATCCAGTCGGTCACGCCCACGCGCGCGGGCCACCGTCCAGTGATCACCGATGCGCGTGTCGGGCTGCAAACTGCACACGCCGCATAGGCATTTGTGAAACGCGTACCCTGCTGGGCCAACTGGTCGATGTGTGGCGTTTTGTAATAGTCACTTCCCTGGCACGACAGGTCCATCCAACCGAGATCGTCGACCAAGACGAAGACAACGTTGGGTTGGTCCGCCGCCTCCATGCTTTGATAGGGTGCGGCCAAAAAAGAAACGGCCATCAGTAGGCTGGCCGGTAGCGAGCGCCGTTGCATGGTTGTCGATTCCCTGGATGAAGTTTGTGTTTTTATTAACCAAACTATATCTGGAAATCGTTGGGGCTAACACAGGTCAGTTGTTCTTGGCCGCTTTCATCATCGATTGCAAGAAGCCCGGCAGGATGGCGACGTAGGAATTGCAGTGATGGCAGACCGATGCAGATTCATCGATGGTGCTACCGCAAGTTCGGCAAGGCTGAGTCACGGGCGTTTCAGTTGGTTTCGATTTGGATGCCGGAACGTCGCCCAAGATTCGCATGACGGCGGTGTCCGACACATTCATCCCGTCGTTTGCTTGAATGCCAAAAACGAACCGGACGTCGCAGGCAGGACACTCGACAAGTTCGCCGATCAATTCAACATCGCCGCGCAATTTGTGACCTGATGGGCACGTGCACTCGAGTTTTTGTGGCTTGGAATTGTCTAACATTTCTAGGTCCTTATTAGTAGCCGCACGCCGGTTTGAAACCTGCCCTCAAATTTCTGGTCCCCGCAACAATGCTTGCGTGTGGATGAAACCCTGGAGGCCGACGCAAGTTCCGCTACCTATAGAAGGCGTAATCGGGTTGCGAATGGAGCGTGAATTCTGTCCACATTCGCGTTTTTTTGCGGCAAACGCGTGTTATCGTGACCTTTCGTGACATCGAGTCACGAGTTGGCGAGCGGAACACCACCCCATTGGTGGCGGGGTCGCCCTTTGTATCCAATGCAAATGAGAGTCAGAATCCATCGCCGTGATCGCTGTCGTTTGCGTTGTCACTACAACCGGCAAAATCATTACCGCGATGGAGAAGACCTTTTCGTTTTGAAGTGTGTTTGCCCGCCGATGGTGATGTTTTCGTGGACTTGATGCTTGGTTCGTCCACGGTGTCCTATTATCTTCGAATGATCGCCTGGATGACCCACAACTTGTTTGGGCCATCCGTTGTTTTCTTGATCGCATTCGTGATTGCCCAGCGCTGCCTCGCAACAAGGTTTCCAGCTCATCGCCACGCTTGACCTGCCCGCCGAACAGACACCGTCTGCCACGACACGGAGCGGATTGATTTTTCCGACGCTGCTGTTTTGGGCAGCTATTGCTTCTGCATTGGTATGCGCTGCGCGTTTGTCGCGAACTGGCGAAGGAATGGTGGTCGGACTTGATTGGCAGGTGATGATCAAGCTTGCTGTTTCGGGCATCGCCGCTCTGCTGGGCATCTGGGGTTTCCTGACGACTCCGCAAGTACGTCAACTTTTGCTGTCCATCCCCGCCTGCGCGATCGCAGCTATTCTGATACTGGCTTTTCCGGCCGCATTGAGTGGTTTCTCGGATTCGGCGCTGCCGGCAACCCTGATCAACCTGACCTACCTTGTCTTTGTGGCGACGTGCCTGGTCTATCTACGTGCGACGGGATTCTTTTCGGCCGTTTTTATTGGCGGACTGATAGGGTGCACATTGGCCTGGACGCTTTACCTGTTCGTACCCGAATACGGTGTGTTCACCGAAAATCTAGGCAACGTTACGGTGAATCGATTGGGTGGACTTTCGCATCCAAATTCGGTCGGCCGGACGGCAACGATTTGTTTGGTTGCCTTACTTGCTTTTTATCGGGGCGGTCGCATTTCCACAGCGGTGGCGCTTTCGATCGGTGCGGCACTAGCGCTGACGGTGATTTTCACGCTCAGTCGGACGGCGATGCTCGCCTGTGTGGTCGCCGTGGTCGTACTCTACTCGGATCGACTGCGATCGCGTTTGGGCGTGCAATTGTTGGCCGCCGGTGCCATCGTGATGTTGCTGTTGGCGTTTGCTTTGGTCGCAACCGGAAACGATGCACAACTGCTCGAGCGGGTGGCCGGTACGGTCGCAAAGTCGGGTGATTCGAGCGAATTGACGAGTGGAACGGGACGTGTCGATATTTGGTCCGAAGCGATACGTGTGATCGGAGAACGGCCGATCACGGGATACGGTTTTGGTGCCGCCCAGGAACTGCTTCTCGATTACTCCCAGGCCACCCACAACATGTATCTGCACGCGGCCATGGTCGCGGGTGTCTTTGCGGGAGCGTTGATGGGATTCTTGGGTCTTTGGCTACTGTACGTTGCGGCACGAGGGCAGTACCGCGCAATCAGCGCGATCGCACTCTTCTTGTTTATCAGCGGGTTGCTAGAAGACACCGTGCTGGAGACCTTTCCAGGTCCCGCTACCATGATGTTTTTTGTTTGCTGCCTACACCCCATCCGGCTCCCGGGGCGACATTCACATCACGACCGCGGAACGGCGATCCTGGATAGCCACGAGCTATCGTGAATGTGACACCGGGCAACCAACTACAACGAGCGTCACGAATTGGCGTGTACCAGTTCGCCCTCGTCCGCAGACGATTCTCGTTCGCCAAGGGATGACTGCTCGAAGCCGGACTCTAGCGATTGACCATGACGCACCGCTCGCGAACGCCGGCTCGCAATCGCAAGCTTTCGTTGCCGTCGCAAGTCAATCAATGCAGAAACCATCACGGCCGCGAAAGCGGAAAGACCGAGAGCAAAAGCGAGGAAAAACGCTCGATTCGGGCCGACCTTGGTGACTTGAAGCGTCGCCGGCTGGGCAATCGCAACGTCACTCAACTGCAAGGATTCTAAGCCCGCAAGTTGTCTCGCACTGGCGTATCGTTTGGCAGTATCCAGATAGGTGCTCTCGGACACTTGCGCGTCCCAAGTCAACTTGGTCAACTGAACACCAACCTCGTTCAGCGTGACCAATTCTTTCTGAGCCTTGGCGTACTGCTGCTCCAGGGTTTCGTGTTTCGCTTTCAGCCCCGAGCGACGTGCGAGGGCGTTGCGATACGCCAAATCCATCTCCTGGCGATTAGGATTGATTACATTACGCAGTTGTGGCTCTTGGCCAATTTCCGCATCTGCAATTCGCTTCGCACCCTCCAGCTGACTACGTATCGCTTCCATACGTGGGTGATCGGCGTTGAATTTGGTTGCCAGCTCCTTCTCCTTCAGTTCCAGTTCGTACAAATCCTGTCGAACCAAATCTCCGGCGTGTTTGAAAATTCCCGTCAACTCTTCGGCTTGCACTCGTTCGGGCATCGACGCCAATTCTTCGTCCAGCTTTGCAATCTCAGCGTCGACCTCCGCGAACGCGGTGTCGGTTTCATTCAAATTTCGTTCCAACTCGGTCAGCTTCAATCGCAATGCCTCTTTGGAGGAGGCCAGTTCCACTATCCCGTGTTGGGTCTGTAAGTCGCGTACAGCATTCTGTGCGTCCATGGCCGTCGTCATCGCCGACTCGATTTCCTGCTCGAAAAATGCAAGCGATCCGGATGATTCGTGTGCGTGTACGTGGTACTTGGGATATTCCTCCAAAAACGCGCTGACAATGTCATGAGCCAAGTAGGGCGAGTTACCGACGTATCGTAAATCGATCGTGTAAGCGGCCTTGCCGACATCCGCACTGTAACCCTTCGAGAGCTTTTTGCATGACCTACCAAGAACCGCTAATTCGCGGATTTCGTCGGACGTGTATCCGCCACCAGCTTTGGGTGCCTTGGTCGGTATCAGCCGCGAAATCGAATACATGGCTCGATCGAGAACGCCAATCGGTTCAAGGATTCGCTCGGGCCCAACATTTGTCGCGACGCGTTCGACCATGGCACGACTGCTCAGTAATTCCATCACCGAGTTGACTTGGTGCAATCGACTTTCCTGGAGGGAAACGGTGCTGCTGACATTCGCGGTCGGATCGAGTGACACGGCGTTGGGACCAAGTCGAACAAGCAACTGTGCTCGCGATTCGTAACGATTGGGAAGCAGGAAGATCAGTGTGACGCAGAGTGCGCTCAATACGAAGAAAACAAACGTCGTCAAGCCTTTGCGTCGCCAAGCACTACTGAGTAAATCGCCAAAATCAAGTGGCGTGTGAATGTCTGAAGAATACATGGATGTCGTACGATAGAAATTCCGGAGATGGCTGGGCCCACCTCGCACATGCGAATCATTTGTCATCCATGACTCGCTGGAGAGTCCCCCGCTGGCACTCACCTCGAATCACCCAGAATTGATGGTCGTTAATATAGCTAGCTGGCGCAGGGCAGGGAGGGTGAAAACGACACGATTCACGCGTCGAATCAATTTGATAACTACCGGACTGTTGGCAATTGCAGATCCAGAATTCCTGATCGCGACCTTGAGTCTGGGACTTGATCGGGGCTCGGCGAACACTCCTCGTCAGAGTGCGCGAGCGACAGAGCGCAGAGAACGCGAGCACTTTCAGCAAGGATTTTATTGGCTCCGTTTAGGCAACCACCACTGAAAAAACGAAGTCGCTGTAGACGTCCAACGAACATCTGCCAGCTCATCCTTGAACCGACGAAAGCCGTCGGACGTAGGTTACGTCGGACGGCTATTCGTGTTCGTCGATTGTTTTTTGCTCAGGTCAGTTCTGTGCCAATTTGTTGTCGCTGAGCACAAACGGATTGAGTTGCACGTCACCCTTTTTGGCTACCGCCCGTCGAATGGTTTTGGACTTGGAGACGTGAGGGTTAGGCAAGATGACGGGAGCCGACAGAGGTGTCTGTTGGAAAGTTGACCGCAGTCGGCCCTGGTATCCCGCTGGCGCGCTCAGCACGGGCGGTGATGCAAAGGGGCTCATTCCGTAGGGACGAGCGTATCGAGCACCGTAGTAGACGGGCGGATTCGTCGCAAAATAGGGTGGCGTCCCTAACGTCGAGCCAATTCTAGCTCCGTAGGGCTGATAGAATCCAAATGGCTGAAAACCAGCCCAGCCAGGTTGCTGGGCGTTCGCCGAATCAGAAAAACAGATCGCGGCACTGAGTACCACAACAGTGGCAATGACTAGCCTTTTCATTCAAAGACCTCGAGCTTTTGGCGTAGGGGATAGGATCGGAATCTTTGATGGCATGGACGTGAACCCATCCATCACCCCCGTGCTGCTTGCCAGCCTAATTACCGATGCGATCGATTCAACCATCAAATGCCGTGAAATCAGAGAATCCGACGCCGCAGGGGTATCCGTTCTCCGTGGGTGTCGTCTCCGTTTTTGGCCGTCGTCGCAGGTTCCATCGTGAAAATCGCATGCATCATTCACTCGCTTGACGGCGGTGGTGCGGAACGCGTGATGGCGGGGCTGGCAACTCGGTTGAGCCAGAAAGATCACGATGTGATTCTGGTCACGTTGGACAACGGGTCACAGAATCGTCACGAGCTGGGGCAAGCAGTACGGCGAATGCCGCTGGATCTGATGCGTGAAAGTCGATCTCTGATCGATCGAATTCATAATCATCGTCGCCGCATTGCGATGATTCGCGATGCTCTGACAAACCAGAATCCCGATGTCGTTTTGTCGTTCTGTGATCGGACCAATCTGCTGACTCTTGCTGCATTGCGCAAAAGCCGCATCCCTGTGGTGGTCTCCGAACGCAGCGACCCCCACCAGCAGAACCTCGGGTGGTTTTGGGAGACGATGCGACGACGTCATTATCCACGAGCCAACCGGATTGTCGCTTTGACCGACACGTCGGCGGCAAATCTGCAGACTTGGTCCAACACGCCCGTGGCTGTGATCCCGTCGGCAGTCGACGTCCCACCCAAAATTTCCGACCGCAATACGGCCCAATCCAACCGGCGGATCGTCGCGGTTGGACGTTTGGAGCGCGAAAAGGGGTTTGATCGTTTACTCGATTCCTTTGCCACGATCAGTCACGATCACACCGAATGGAGCCTGCGGATACTCGGTGAAGGATCCAAGCGACAGCAGTTGCTAGATCAAGCCGAGGCGCTCGGGATCGATGATCGCATCACGATGCCAGGTTGGACACGGCCGATTTGGGATGAACTTTGCAGCGCAACTCTCTTTGCTCTGCCAAGTCGCTATGAAGGATTCCCGTCGGCACTTTTGGAAGCGATGGCCGCGGGCGTTCCATCAATAGCCGTTGACTGTGAATCGGGGCCACGCGCGATCATCGACCACGAACACAACGGTCTGCTAACCTCCAATGACCGTGGGGGATTGGCAAGCGGTGTACGACGAATGATCGAAGATACTCAGTTGCGTGAGCGATTGGGGCACGAGGGACGCAAGGTCATCGATCGTTTCTGCTGGCAGAAAATGATCGAATCCTACGAACGGGTGTTGCGCGAAGCCGTCAGCGAGTCAGCGCCACAGCCAAATTAAGATTCTTCTTTCTCTGGCGGTTTGACAACGCCGTGTTTTATCAATTGTTCAACGATCGCACGGGCCGCAGCTCGCTGTTCTTTTGCCGTCCCCTTCTCCTCGTCCTCGATCGAATAAACCAAGTCCTCGTAGATGAATCCCAATTTTTTGTGCTCGGCGGTCGCGGGAAAGCCCAGGTCGACCAACCGGGTACCGTGCAGAATTGCGATGGTGGCCATCGCTGCATCCCCGAGTTCGGTGCGTGACTGGACGCCCCGTTGGAACATCAGCACGGACAAAGCACGCTTATCGTCCAAATATCGAGCAATCAACGGCGTGTCTTCTTCACGGCCGAATCGTGCGATGACTTGCATGGCATTGACCAAAACTTGCGGATGATCCGTTTCTTCCAGTGTTTTAATGGCCAGCGGATACGCTGTGTATAAATCCGCTTGCAACGCAAAGTTAAAGACGCTCTCGCGATTTCCCAGCGTGCTGCGACTAACCCACGCGTTAACAAGCCCTTGAAATGCAGGACCAATTTTTGGGTCCTTCGGTGCTCGGTTGGCAGGTGCCATTCGCAACACCATCATCATCTGCCGCTCGTAGCCTTCGGTCAGCGGAACCTGTTCGTCCGAGACCGGCAACAATAATGCCACGGCATCGGCAACGGTCAGTTCTGCGGGTGGGCGACGAAGTTTATTGTCGATCAGTTTTCCCATGACCGATTGCATCGCAATAGCACGGTCGCGCGGCTTTCCTTGAAACGACTCAATCAATTCGGGGTAATCACGCAGCAGTTGAATGAAAATATCTCGCGACTTACTAGATTCGCCGAAGATGATCCGAAACACCGGCCAGCCTTCGAAGTCGATGTCGTGTCCGTCTGAGAATGCCGCGATTCTGGCTTCAAAATCCCCGTCCTTCAGTTGGGCAATCAACGCCTTGGATCGGACTTGAACCTCCGGGTCATCGGTGCGCTGCAAACTTTCGCGCAATAGCGGTACAACAGGCGCCCCGATGTTCAACAGGTTGTCGGCGGCCAATTCTCGTTTGGCAAACTCTGACGAGGCCAGCGATTCAATCCACTGCAGCGCCTCGTCGGTTTGCTCGGCCGTCAGCTGCCGCGAACGTTTTTTTTCGACCGGCCGGGATGTTGGCGGCTGGATCGTGGGGAACTTGGTGATCTGCGGAGCCGGTTTTTCTTGACCCGCAGCGATCTCGCCATGACCTGATTGTTCCTGCGCTGGTTTTTCTTGCGCTGGCTTCACT
>JABDKS010000584.1 GCA_013002105.1 Pirellulaceae bacterium
GTTCTGACGGTGGCTGTGGCTGTGGCGCGGATGGGGTCGCCGTCGTTGGTGTCGTCGTGGGTGCTGCTATCGATTGGAAGGGCGCAATAATCGGTTTCGGATTCAGTGCGCGTTCGACCTCCTCGCGTATCGCATCCAACTCTTCACGCAACACGTCGACCAATTCAGGGTTCACCTTTTCGATCAGAGCATCGACCGGTGTCGCATTGCCATTGCGCAATTCGGCTTCGTATTCCAAACAGATCGCATCGATCTGCGCCAAATCCCGTGCCGTCAAATCGTCTAGACTCATGAAAACGCCGTTTCTCTTTGTCTCAAGTCACGTTTCGCTCCACCGATCCGAGAGTTCACGTTTGATCGGTTAAACATCGTTTTGTTAACCGCCAGCTTCGGCGGCTTCCGCCCAAGTTCGGCGAATCAGTTGCAAGCGGCGTTCCACAGCACGCTTGCTCAACTCCAACCGCTCTGCAATTTCGTCCACCAAAAATCCGTCCATCCGCATGACCGCGATCTGCCTGAGTTGATCATCGGCCAGTTGGCTCAACAATCCTTCGCACGCTTCGGCCAATTCGGCGTGCAAGTCGGGCGCCGCCAAATCACCTTTGACAGCTCCCATGCCACCGCCGATTACGTCACCGACCGAATCAGCAAAAACCGATTCGCCGCGCACGGCGCCTCCGCCTCGCTTCTGCCGTGTCTCATGCCGCAGATGCGCATTCGCTTTGCGGCTCGTCAATGTGATCAGTAAACCCCACAAGTTGTCCGGTCCACTGAGATCCGAAAAACGCTCACCTCGAACCCCCGAAATGAAACTGTGAAACGCACTCAGTGCAATGTCTTCTTCATCGCCGGCGCGGCGTAAATTTTTGGGCAATCGGTTGGCTGCAACGTGGACCAATCGTTGGAAATAATCGTTCCACAACAGCGTGATCGCTTGGTCGTCGCCCTGACGGACTTGATCCAACAACACGACAAATTCCTCCGCAGATCGTTCCATGCTCAGATGATGATAGAAAACACGTGCCATTGGAATGTGAATGTCGATCGGCGCGCTGGATCCGCGAGAGCGCAGGTCATTGACCGCCCCGCCTGAATCCTCTGGGGATCGCACCACGTTTATTCTACCGCAGTTCGCCAAAACGCTAGCATCCAGGGTAAGTGCCACAGCCATCGAACACGTCGCGATAGGAAATCATGGTTGATCGTGGCAATCGCGCCTTCTTAACGCACTTCCGGCTTAATCGGCCATCGCTGCAGAATCTATCACGACCGCCTCGAACGCTGCACCCGATTTCGAGTCGATCCCAGTGGCGATTGCTCCCGGCTCAAAATGGCTTCGTCTGGCAATCCCGATTGCGACTGCCCCCGAATCGGACGTTGCAGCGACACTGGTCAATCGACCGACCGTCTTTTCGCCCGCCGCAACCTCGGTTGCCGCGCCGGGAACCAACCCGTCAATCGACCACAGTACCAATTTTTTTTGAACTTGGCCCAATGCATCTAACCGAGCCACCGTCTCTTGCCCCAAGTAACATCCTTTCGTGAACGAGATCGCTTGCGAGTCACGATCGGCTTCTTGAGGCAGATTCTTGTCCGACAAATCAACGCCGTACCAAGGGAATCCGGCCAGCACGCGTTGACCGTGAAAGGCCGATTCGTCGTTCGCGTCTAATCCGGATTCGGTCAACTTCGCGGCTACTGTGTCGACATCACCTGTTGGTACCAACAGAACGGGCGAACCCGGTCCCAACCAAGGTACCTGGTAAGCGGTCACGCCCAGCGATTCGATCACCGCCAAGTGAATCGCTTCATCGACTGCACCTGCACGATCCGATGGCAAATCCATTCTGCGTGCCAGAACTTCGCCGGACGCATGGGGCAAAACGATCGCAACGAAGTCGTCGTCCCGGGCTTCCGGAGTGGCATCCTCGCGAATCGTGTATCGGTCCGCGTGCGCGGCGAGTGATTCGCTTTGGCCAGCCGGTCCAATTAATCGATAACCGTCATCGGTGCGAAACGCCACGACGTGGCCGAGCATTTTGCCGCGGACATCGGTGATAAACGTTTCACATCCTGCACCAACCGCCAACCGCTTAACATCGTTGGTGGTCAAATTATGAAGAATCTGATCGGACTGAGTCCCCAGGACATCCAAGACGGTGATCGCGTCCAAACGATAAAAAGAAGGTGTGTTCATGGGCGTCAACATAACAGTGCAAACGCAACTCGCACATCACGTCCATTGCACATGACCACCCCACTACCGTCACTCTCCTGACCGGCCGCGATCCCAAAGCAGCCATCTCGCTCCGCCGAGATGTAGCCCGACCCAGCAACTGACCAGTCAAATCGATCCCAGTCGAATGCACCGCTCCCCAGCTGCATCACATGCCATCAAACGCGTCGGGAGAGTCGGGCTCTCGGGCCCGGAGAGGGCCGTAACCGTGCCAGCAACCGCAACTTAAAAACTCACGCGTTAGTTAACGATTGATTCCGATACAACTGGATCCGATCGGTACAGAATGCCCTTTCATCACCGATCGTGCGTCGACGACGATCTCAAAACTCCTTGATCGGAGTCCCTTCGCCAACGTTCGCTTTCTCGCCCTCTTTATAG
>JABDKS010000590.1 GCA_013002105.1 Pirellulaceae bacterium
GTCCAACTGTAACGTTCCCTCGCAACGCATCTCTTCGTCTTGGGCTTCCAAGCGAACGTGAACAATCACTTCGTCACTGATCGGTTCGTTGTCCTGCCACTTGATTGGGACGTGCAAACCTTCGATCGGAACCGATCGGATGAACGTTCGGACTTCCTCAGGCGAAAATTCCCAGCGACCGATTCGCGAAATGGATGGATCGAGTTTGGGATCCAAGGCGACGATCGTCATTTTTGCGTCGATGTCAAAATTGTGTAGATTCAAAGCCTTGCCGGCTTGATCCACAACATTCACAACCACGTACAGGCCATCGATCTGGTCGTCTTGGTCGAACTGGTGCCCACCGGACAGGCTGGTGTGCAATCGAATGTGATCGGGCGTCGCGAGCGGTGGTAGGGTGGGCGGCGAAAAATTCAGTCGGTCCAGTTCGTTTGGCAAGTCAACTTTTCCCGGTACGTCATTCGACTCGCTACCCGGCAGCGGTGGCGGCAATAGTTCGCCCGGCTCAATTTTTGGTGCGCGAAAAGTTTCCGGCCCCGGTGGCTCCGGTTCGGACGGCGGTAACATCTCCGGTCGACCATTGTTATTGGGTGTCGGCGACAAGAGGGCCGGTGCGGGCAACTCATAGTCCTCGCCGACATCGGCGTTGGGTTGGTTGCCCGCGGTTGGTGGATTACTGTCCGCTGGCGTTGCGGGAGCGATTTCGCTGGGCGTTGGGACAGGTTCGTAAGGAACCGCGTCATACTCGCTGTCCAACACGGTGTCGCCCGTTTGCATTGGCGGATTTGCCGTGTCGGACGGTCCATACGAATCGACGCTTTTGCGATAGCTGGGCGTCCGAACTTGATCACTTGATGAAGCCGGCTTGCACGCCTCCTTGGTTCGCTTCAATTCGTCCCGCAGCACTCGATTCTGATAGTCGGCATCGTACAGTTGGTCCTCTAAGACACGAATTTCGTTTGCCATTCGCGTGGCATAGACGTCTCGCTGTGCTGGCCCCCGACAACCTGATGTGACCACAGCGCACAGCAAACCAACCAACACGGAGGTTGGCTGGCAAAGCGGCTTGAATACAGAGGGGGCGTCCACAAGCACGATGGATCGATCAGAATCCAAATTTTCGAGTGTCGGATGCAAAAATTGCTAATGGTCCGATTAGCAAGCCACGGACCTTGAGGTCAACGCCACAAACCGACGTAACAACATGGGCAACATTGGCCACCGATTGCTAGCAACGCTTGTCCTGACTGATCGCATGTTTAGACGACTCGTAGGCCAGGACCTGTCCTGGCGGGACTTTGCCAGGACAGGTCCTGGCCTAAGATCTCCAGCAACACCCGGACCGTCTTATCGATCGCTATGGGCAGACTTTTCCAATGCTGCTGCGGCGGATCGGTACGCGTCACGACGTGATCTGTCGTCCGAAAATCCAAGACTGTGATCGCGAAACACGACCAACGGATCGGCCTGAAGATCCACAAAACCTGCCTCGCGCGGATCGATTCCATTTCGATGTAGCAGCAAAGCCATCGCCACATCGCGTACTTGGGTGCGAATCTTTCTCTTTTTGGATGCAATCAATTGCCAGACATGCGCCGTCCGTTCATCGTCAATCCTTTGCAGCAATTGCTGCTCCATATCGGGGCGTTGCAAAACCGATCCGCACAGCATCGCCATGGCCTGGGCCGACGGGGTGGCTGTCGCGTCGGCCAGCAGTTGATCGCAGATCAGATTGGCCTGCTCGGTACATCCGTATTGCAACGCGATCATTAATCGTTCACGCGGCAAATGGATGCCCTTGGCGTTCGTCACCCAATGACCGACCATCCGGTCCATCACGATCGCATCGCCGTCAGAGTCCATTCTCGGTCCCACGGTGGTTTGTGAAAGTGCCAACGCGATCCGCGTCGAAATTGCTCCCTGGCCGTGATGAACATCCGGTGAATCACAACAGAACAGCAATGCCCACATCGTCGCATCATCGCTGGGCAGCGTATACGGATTTAACCAGCGATACATTAACGCTGTCGCATCGTCGCTAAGAGACCCGACCGCATCGCCGGCAAGATCGTGCGTTGCTCGCTCGCCACTGTTCCAATTCTCAATCCATCTGAGCGATTCGTAATGTTGCACAACCATTTCTGCAAAAAGCGTCCTTGCGTGCACGTCCGATCCCGCGATCGTCGAAAAACGTTTCCAGCCAGGCAAAGTAATCGTCGTTGACGGATCATCGGTCGAACGCAGCAACCGCAACTGGCGATCGATCCGTTTCATCTGGATCTGGTCCAGCAATCGCCGCGAGCCCACGCGAACCTCCAGCGAGTTGTCTCGTCCAGCCAATTCGAGTAACCGCGTGGTGCGAGCCTCCATCGCAGGATCGTCTGAATAGAGCAGGATTCTGCGTTTCGCCTCGGTTCGGATCGCGTACGAATCATCGGCCAACTGGGCGATGCAATTTTGAATCTCGCAAACCGAATCTGTAGAATCTCCGCCAGTTGTCTCTCGACCGTTTGCCGACACACCGCTGGCCCAAACAACGAGCGCCAAGAACACCGCGGCAAGGCGCGAGAGATTGTGGACTGATCGGTAAAATGGGGGACGCAACAGCATTCGCGTTCGCCCCGGATCGGGCGACTGGATTCGGCAAAAAAACGGAGCAGCAAGCTGGGCAAACCTCTCCATTGTAATTCGGG
>JABDKS010000601.1 GCA_013002105.1 Pirellulaceae bacterium
CACTGGTCACCGGTACGGTCGGCGGATCGGTTTCCGGACAAGTCTTTAACGACGTAAACCGTGACGGCGCAGTCGGCAATGATCCCGGACTGGCGGGCGTTGTGGTCTTTGCCGATCTGGACGGTGATGGAATACGCGACGCTTCGGAGCCATCCGCGGTTACCGACGCCAATGGTAACTTCACACTCAGTGCAGCGGCCGGCACATACAACGTCATCGCAATCGCCCCATCGCAATTCAGTTCGTCGACACCGTCGTCACAGAGTGCAAATTTCGCCTTGGGTGGAAGTGCAGCAGCAATCAATTTTGGGTTTGTCCAAGTCACTCCCGATATTACGGGAACGAAGTGGGCCGATTTGGACAACGACCGGGTTTTTGACACCAACGAACCGGGTATCGGCGGTGTCTTCATTTACTTGGACCTGGACGGCGATGATCGTCCAGACATTGGCGAGCCGTCGGCGATTACCAATCCAGACGGAACCTATTCGATCAATTTCCCCGCACCGGGCACGTACACGATTCGCGAAGTGGTTCAGCCTGGTTTTGTGCAATCGTTCCCTGTCGGTGGCGAACATACCGTCGTCTTTGACGGGACCGCGGTAACGCAAAACTTTAACTTTGGCAACGTTCCCTCGCGTGACTTCGGTGATGCACCCGACTCCTATCGAACGTTGACCGCGTCGGTTGGGCCAAGCCATGGTTTAACGGCGGGCTTGAGGTTAGGTGCAAATATCGACCGCGACCTGGACGGACGACCAACGGCTGACGCGTTGGGGGATGATATCAACGGTCGCGTTGATTCTGTCACCGGCACAGTCATCGATGACGAAGACGGTGTGATCTTGTTAAGTCCGCTGGGACCGGGCGGCACCGGCGATTTGCGGGTGACCGTGACCAACACAACCGGCGCACCGGCGTTTCTGCAGGCCTGGATGGACTTCAACCGCGACGGTGACTTCACCGATGCTGGCGAACAATTTCAAACCAACGTTCAACTTGCCACCGGCACATACACGATCCCCGTGAGCGTTCCCGCCAGTGCCGTGGTCGGAACCACCTACGCTCGATTCCGTTACAGTCAGACATCCGGTCTGGGTGTCGGTGGCGCTGCGGATACCGGAGAGGTAGAAGATTACTCGTTCCAGATTTTGGCAGAGGCCGAAATCGCCAATGCGGATGAGTTCAATGTCTCGCGAAACTCACTCTCGAATCAACTGGCTGTCCTGGCCAACGATTTCCAAACCGCTGACAATCAGTTGATCGTGGAATCCGTCACGCGGATTGGCACGGTCAATGGCGAAGTGCTCAACACGGCCGGCACGCTGGTTATTTCGCAGGACAGAAAGAGCGTTTTCTATACACCGCCCAATGGATTTATCGGGCTGGACAAATTCGCCTACACGGTGGTCGATGAATTCGATCGTCGTTCGACCACCATCGTCACGGTCAACGTCACCTTCCAAAGCGATCGACCGATTGCTTTGGACGACACCTTTGAAGTTCCCGAGGGATCGGTCGGTCGGGCATTGAATGTCCTAGACAATGATGTCGCGAGCCTCGCCGGTGGTTTGTCGATCACAAGCGTGACGCCGGGCAACCGCGGCGGAACGATTGCGATTCTCGGTGGCGGCCAATCGCTGCGTTACACACCGCTGCCCGGATTCAATGGAACCGAGCAGTTTACCTACAGCATCCAAGATTCCGCCGGTGTGACCAGCACGGCCCAGGTGACCATCAATTTGTTGCCAGGTTCGCGCAACGACGATGTGGTGAATTTCACCGTCGAAGTGTTGGATTCGACGAACAACCTGCCCATTGACAACATTGCCGCTGGACGACCGTTCGAAGTGCGTGTTTACGTTGACCAAGTCGGTGGCTTAACAGGCAGTCAGGTTGGAGGTGTCGCATCTGCGTTTGTGGACTTGTTGTACACAGACGAATTGGTGGCGACTCGCAAAACCGACCTGACGTCAAGTTTTCCTTTTGACATCACGTTTGGGCCGCTGTTTGCAGGCATGCTGGTCAACGAATTCAACAACGATCCAGCTGATCCCAACGATCCATTCCAGCAGGGCGATGGTCAGGTTCCTGGCTTGATCAACGAAGTGGGCGGTATCCAGACGACGATCCCAGGTCGCACTCACGCTGATCGGGCCGAATTGTTCACGATTTCGATGCAAGCACTGTCACCCGGTGTGGCCGTCTTCCAGACCGACCCTGCGGATAATGTGGTCAGTGAAACCGCCGTGATCGGTGCCAATGAGGCGTTATTAGTCAACGAATTGGGTTTCGGAAAAACCGAGTTGGTGATCTTCCCATCGTCCACCAATTTCACCTCCGCGATCGACGACTCCTTCGGTGACGGTAAAGATTCCAACGGCGTTGCGATTGGTACCGTCTCCTCGTCACGACTGAATGTATTGGCGAACGACAATTTGGGAACGACCGGCACGATTACCGAACGCGGCATCGGGTTGGCACCTCGAATGGGTCGCGCGGCGTTCAACGACAACGGTACACCAAGTAATCTGAACGATGACTATGTGGAGTTTTTCCCCGATGGCAATGCGAGCGGATTTGATCAATTCACCTATCTGATCGTGACCGCTGATGGTGTTCGATCCACGGCGACCGTGACCATGGCGATCGGAAACGGCGCGACGCTAGACGACCGAGTGGCGATTGATTTCAACTTGGTCGACACCGCCGGGAATTCAATCAGTTCGATCAGCGTCGGCCAAACCTTTGGTGTGCAGGTGTTGGTGGATGATTTGACGGACAACACGTTTGTGTTCGCGGCTTACTTGGACCTGCTGTACGACAGCGGCATCATTACGCCATCGAATACCACGACGTTCACGCCAGGTGTCGATCCCTGTGATTTTACGGCTGACAACTTCCGATTTGACGTTTGCTTTACGTCTGATTTTGACACCACCACCGCGGTGGGAACAGCCATTCGACCGGGTGTGATCGATGAATTTGGTACGCTGCTGAGAACCAGCGTTGCACAAAGCCAGCAGGTCTCCGATCCGAACTTGATGGCGACCGTTTACTTTGACGCCATTTCAACGGGTTCACTGAGAATCGCCGGCGGTCCTGCCGATCGTCAGCCGTTCCAAGATACGCTGCTGTATCTGGTGAACGATCCCATTCCGGTCAGCCAGATTCGCTATGACGTGATCAACATCACCGTGACGGGTCCGCAAGCCGAGTATGTGCAAAACACGGAACGACCTACCGATGTAAACAATGATGGGGACACGAGTCCGTTGGACGCGTTGCTTGTCCTCAATCGTTTGGCCGACGAGGCGTTGGCTCAAGGTGATGCACCTCTGTCAAGCAACATGTTCTTGGATGTCAACGGCAACGGTGAATTGTCACCTTCGGATGCGTTGGCAGTGCTCAATGAACTGGTAAACATGGCGGAGGCCAAGACGACCCAGGTTCAGGCAGAATTAATTCAGAGTGCTACATTGGCCAACTCTGATTCCGGTCAGCCTGGTGACAACGCGGCGTCTGACGATGTGTTTGCAACGCTCAACGAGCAGCCTTTGGTCGACAGTGGATCACCACAAGGGAATGCAATCGCGGTTACCGCGATCGACATTTCGTCCAGCGATGCAAACGACGATGACGAAGACGACGATCTGTTGAACTTGTTAGCGGACGATCAATCAGGACTGTAGACCAGTCGGGTCGGTAGCGAGCAAAAGCCGATTCGGACCGCTTGGAAGGTCACTTGATCGGTTAAGTCGCCTTTGATGTGAACCATGCAAAAGACGGGTGAGGGTCGCAGATCCTGGCCCTTTTTGCGTTCTGGATGGTTTCTTTTTGGATGCCAAAGCCGGCAATCCACCGCCGATCGCCATCGGCAGCGGGAAATACGGTTGGATTGTGCCGGCAAAACGTTCATGATGAATACTTCCCTTTTCGTATTGTGTGGCCTCCTTATCGGTCGTTTTGTCTGACCAAGGCGCACCATCTGATCCAGCCGAGAGTCGTCGTTTGACCTTCGTCCCGTTTGCCGTTGAATGCACCACTTGCGCCAGTCGCTTGCGAGTGACCGATCCGTCGATCGTCGGCACCATCGCGACGTGCCCGAAGTGCAATTCGATGCTCGAGATCACGCCGCCGCCGACGATGCAGCAGGTTGCCGTAGGATCGTCGCAAGTCGATAGCGAAGCGATTACCGAGGATGCAATTGATGCCGAAGCATCCGAGGCAGTCGCAAGCGATGTCACCCCAAGTGGATTTACATCGGACGGATCGATCGCAGATCCGGTTGCGTCCAGCGACGCGCTCGGTGGCCCAATGCCTCCGTCATGGCAAAGTGAGCGGACACAGCGTTCGCGACAGATCGGACTTGTCGTCGCGCTGACGGCTGCTGGTCTGTTGGGCAGTGTTTTGCTGTTCGGCTGGTTCGTAAAAAACTGGCGAGATGGCCGAGCAGCAGTCTCGCAGGACGATACGACCGCGGTCGGCTCCCCCGAGGTCATCGACGCCGCGTCTCAAGAGCCAGCGGACCCCGATCCCGATGAATCGCCCGATACAGTCGCGGACTCGCCCGGCGCGTCAGAACTCGCACCGACCGACGTCGTCGATCCCGCGAGGGATGAAACAGCTATCTCACCAGACGTTACCCCGTCAACCGACACAGCGACCGAGGTGACGTCCGCTGACCCCGCGCCAGACACACCGACTGACGTGGAAATGAACCCTCCCACAAGTGTCCCCGCGGATTTGATTCCTTCCTCGCCGCTGGACATGCTGCCTCCCGGAATGGCGGATTCGTCATCCGGTACACCTGCTGACTCGGATGCCGAAGCAGACGGCCCCAAGGAATTGCCCGAAGACGTTCAAAAGTTGCTCAGCGTGTTTGATCTTGGCGGAGATCAGAAACCGCCGGCACTGGCGACTCCTGCCACGTTGGATGAAATCGAGATCGCACGGGCGGCCGAAGAGAACATCGATCCGATGTTGGTGGCCAATCCGCCCGAACCGATCAATTTCAAACGAGCGCTCACGATCAAGGTGGCATTGTCGCCAACCAATAACGATTCATACCCACTGTCCGACCTGATTTTGTTAATCAGCCAGATGTCGGGCGTTCCCATTCAAATCGACTGGGTCTCCTTTGATTTGGTAGGCGTGAACATTCGTGATGGTGTCTCCGGTTTGAAAGGCACCGGCTGGTTAACTTTGGGCGACCTGCTGGACCAAGTCGCTAACACGGTCGACGGCACGATCATCCAAGACGAAACGATGATGCGATTCGAACCGAGCGAAACGGCACTCGCGTCGAGGTTGGACGAACTGTTTGATCTGAGTGATTTTGGCGAGGGACAAACGAGTGCCACAGCGACGTTGAATCTGTTTTTGGCGGGCAGCGAGCGTGCCAACGCGAAAACACTACAGGTCGGTCCTGAACGCAAGGATCAACAGTTGGCCGCATTGGCTGTCGAGGCGATGCGTCGGATGCGGGGAGTGACGCCGAAGGTCGATGATTCGATTTTGCGTCGCTGGGCGCAATCCGCGTCGGATCCACGCCGCGACTGGCCATTGGCAAGTGGTCGCGCATCGGCCGAGCCTCTGCGGTCTCCGCTCGCTGCCGCGGGGTTCTTACGACACATCGCGTCGATGAACGACGCGACCTGTTTTGTGAATTGGTTCGATGC
>JABDKS010000607.1 GCA_013002105.1 Pirellulaceae bacterium
CGTGAAATAGCTGAAGTGAATGGGTGTCCGCGTAAACGGCATCACCGTCACGGGAACTTCCCATAATTGGTGTCCATCGACGGATCGCTGATAAGGCCGATTGGGATTCCGCATCGACTTGAATCCACCATACAGTTGCTTGGCCTTCTCTCGCTGTTCGCCCTGGAGTTTGGTTCGCATCAAAAAGACCGCCCGAGCGATCGGGGCCATCGACGTTGGAAAAATCGATGCGTCATAGACGTAATCGTTTTTGGCCAATAACGTCAGCACCTGATCGGGACAGCTGAATCCTGGGCCGCGAAAACCCAGCGGACGACGATTCAAAACACTGCGAATCCGCTGATCGGTCGTTTCAATCTCCTCGGTGATCTCATCCGGCTCCATCGTGTGCATCCACGGCAGATGATTGAGCGAATGATTGGCCGGCTCCCATCGCTTCATGCGGTCAAACGACTTTACCGCCAAACAATCCCGGTCATCGGCCAAATCGCGACCAACGATAAAGACGGTTAACGGCAATTCGAACTCGCCAAGCACCTCGACAATTCGATCGGCGGCCAGTTGCAAGTAACTGGCCTTCTGCTGCCAATCGTCTCGACCGGCGGCCCGCAGGTAGGCCCATTTGTTGTCAAAGTCGAGCGACAGACTCGCGATGGGGCGGCTGGCAGATGCACGGTTCTCGGTAGGGGTCATCGGGCGACTCGCGGTAAGGTGCGATTCAACGACGCGTCGGCACTCTTAGAGTCCACGTCGTCAGCGCTCGCGTCCGCACCGCACGCGTCCTTCGCACTCTTGCGACTCACCGGAGACTTCCCGCCATTGGGTTCGCTGCCGTCTGGACTGGCATCGATCCCCAGCACGCTACAAATCGACTCGATCGCGCCTTGAGAGGCCCATTGAGGTGTGCGATGCGCGACCGTCTCGCGCGCTGAACGACGCATTACGGCAAGCTGTTCGTCGGAGGTGTCGAAGTAACGATCCAGGGCACGGGCAAGGCTTTGCCCGTCGGCCGGGTCATATTGCCAACCGTTTTCTTCGTCGCGGACCAGCGTGGTGACAGCTTGTGCGTAACCACTGCCGATCACCGGACAGCCAGCCTGCATCGCTTCGTTGACAACCAATAACCACTCGTCGGCCATCGTGGGTGCAATCAACGCGCTACTGCGAGCCATCAAGTAGGACAGATCCGCCGGGGCGACGTTGCCTAAGAAACGCAGCGTCAAATTGCTCGGAGTCTGCGTTGCTTCCAACTCCCCTCGCAAGGGACCATCGCCGGCAAATTGAATTTCGATAGCTCGCTCGGGACGTTGTCGACAGTATTCATTCAACTGACGGACCATCACCGCCACACCTTTTCGCTCACTCAATTGGCCAACGCATAACAACTGACCACGCAGTTGCGACTCGTCGCGATCAATTGGTCCGGTATAAACCGATCGGTCATCCGCCGCATAGGGAAAGTGATGCATCAATTGGTCGTCGACATCAAGCGACTGCAAATAACGCTTGCAGGAGGGACCGTTGTAGGTCAGCGCGTCAGCGTGATTGACCAGATAACGACGAAGTCGCCGTCTCAAACGTCCGCGATGCTGCTCGGTGTGCTGGCTCATGTACGTACACAGCACGCTTTTTGTATGGGGGTGCTTGCGACAATATCGCACCACACCAAGCGATCGCGCACCCAACTCCAAGGACATGACCACGTCGGGATTCAAATCGCGCAGGCGACGCGACGTGTCGTAGGGGATGTGCACATAGAGCGAATCACTGAATCCGGAGTCACGCTGCTTGCCACGGTGCTTCCAGCTTTGCCTGATCGTCCAGGTATCTTGCACGGTGACATTCAGTCCCGACCAATCGGGTGCAAAATCACGATTCGGTTCGATCGGTGTGCTCAACAACACATGAAAATCACGAACTCGCGAAGCGATCGCCTGCAACACGCGGACTTGATACAGCGGGATGTAATGTGTCAGGAAAACGACTCGCGCATCGATGACGTCACGTGATGCCGTGTCATCCATCGCCTGCCCAGTCATTGCACACACGGCTATTCACTGCCCCGGCCAGTCAACGGCACAACGAATGTCTTCATGATCAATCGCAAATCGCGAATCAACCCAATTCGATCGACATATTGCAAATCCATTCGCATCCATTCGTCAAACGACGTGGCGTTGGCTTTGTTGACCTGCCAGTTGCACGTCATACCGGGTTTCACGTCCAGACGACGGCGGTGCCACGGATTGCACGCACGACTTTCGTGCCAAGGCAGCGGACGTGGCCCGACCAATGACATGTCACCCTTGAGCACATTCCACAGTTGCGGCAATTCATCGATGCAAGTGGATCGCAAAAAGTCACCAGCCGTCGTGACTCGTGGATCCTTGGTAATTTTAAACGCGGGCCCGTCGCGATGATTTTCCGATTGCAAATTCGCCTGCTGGGATTCGGCATCCACCACCATCGTTCGCAGTTTGTAGATTTTGAACGGTTTGCCTCGCAAGCCTTCTCGCGTCTGGGTGAACAATGCCGGTCCCGGACTGGTCAATTTCACCATCAACATGCCGCCAACGATCAATGGCGAACCAACCGTCAATCCCACCAAGGCGCCCGAGATATCAACCAATCGCTTGACAGCCATCCGCATCATCGGTCGCGGCACCATGGGATCCTCCGCCGAGACACTGACATTGGCGTCATCGACACGCAACCATCGCTGTGACAGGTCGTCACCGTGACGTCGATTCCCTGACGGCGGAAAATCGTCCGGGTCAAAACCGTCGGGATCATGAACCTTGAGGTCCAATTTAACATTCAGTCCCAATCGCTCGGCTTGCAGCGTCAAACGATCCACCACCACACGACCACCCATCTCAGGTGTGTCGACTAGCAAAACACCAAATTTGGCGGGACCCAAAATTCCCTTCTGGTCAGTCATTCGCAGGTGGCGATGCAACAGACGAATCAAAGACCGCTTGCGACGACGACGATTTTGGTTGCCGACTAATTCGATCGTGATGATGCAGAAGGGAAACGCGCGACGGGTCGCACGGATTCGTTCGCGCGCAATCTCACGGTTGAACGCGCCGGCAGTCATGAACAATTGACTGTAGCTCGTTCCCGTCCAGCCGGTTAGATCGCTAAGGAAAGCTCCTAGCACGTTGATACATCCTGGTTGCACGACAGGGGTGACTCCCATCAACCCAAGTCGAAAATTCTCATGTTGTAGCGTCGCTTCCCCGCAAACACCGTTTCACCTCGTTGCAAATCATTCGCTGTGGCTACTTTTTTATTCCCACAATCAAACTTTGCCTATCCCTCTTTTTTTGCCCTTTCTAACTCACCCTAGCTCGCGAAAAGGGGCATAAAAACCCGCATTCAGTCGCAAAACTACGGCGTTTCTACACTGCCACCGCCTCTTCGGCCTCCTGAACCCTCTGGTGGTCAGCATCCTGATCGCCGCCATTCTGATCCGCCCGTGACGGCTCCGACGAAGTCCTGGCGGACGAAGATGCCACTGGCGTATCTCGCATGATCGCTTGCAAAACACCGATCATCAGCCCGACGACACAGGCCAACACTAGTAACATCAATCGGGGCGGTCCCGATTTTTGCAGATTCAACGATGCGTTCTGGATCACCGCAACGTCCGACATCTGCTGTGCATCCAATTCATCGGCGATCCGTGATTCTTCCAGACTCTTTGCATGAGCCAAGTAGTTTTGCTGGGCAATCTCGCTCTGCCATTTCAAATTTGACAACGTGACTGCGTCTGAATTCATTCGCACCATGTCTTGCTGAGCACGCTGGACGCTCTCACTGAGCGTGTCAAAGCGACTTTTCAAGCCAGCCGCTTTGGCCATGGTGACTTCGTACTCACTTTGGACGCTCTGGTAGATCGGATTGATCGCTTCGAGCGTCTCTTCGCGTTCCTTTCCTTCGGCATCCAAGATGCTTTGACTTTGCGACATCACCTTTTGCATCATTTTGTAGCGAGGATGCGTCGGCTTTAGCTTGGCGATTGCCTCGCTACTTTCGACCTGTTTTTCGTAAAATGCCGTCCGCATATTATCACCGGCCTGGCTGGCAATTCCCTTGGTGACTTCCGTGGGAACCCATTGCTCCAGTTCGGCCAAACGATTCTTCAGTGCGTTGGCGTGACTTTGTGCGTCAGCATACGCACTTTGTGCTTCGTCACGCAGCAACTCCAGTCGCACGATGCGTTCCTTCATTGCGTCTTCGGCCGACGCGGCGCTCAACCAGCCCATCTCGCTCTTTGCGTCCTGCAGGGCACGCTCCGCCTCGGTCGCCTTCATTCGACTCTCAGCAACTTGTTGCTCAAAGAATTTCAGCGAACCCTTTGCCTGGTGCGCTTCGACATGGTAACGCTGATACTCGTCCATCAAGGTTTGAACAATCGTTTGAACCAATACAGGATCAGTACCTTGGCCAAAAACAGAAACCGTATGTCCTTCTTTGGGAATTGAGACGTCAACCCAATTTTGTACCTTCTTGACCGCGTTCTCCAACTGGATCTGCTCGGCGTATTGCGAAGAGGACAATCCATCGGCCTGATCGCGTGGACCTTCGCTGCCAATCGTTGCCGATCCAAGTCGCGATTGCACCTTGGCAATCCGACGCTTTGCCTTGTCAACCCAATGCCTTGGTCGATTGATTTCTTCCACACCAACTTGTTTTGCGGTTCGCTCGGCGATCTCGCGACCGGAGAGCATTTTGGCGATGCTGATGACTTCACTCTGACGACTTTCCATCAACGAAATCGTCTTGGCACCTTGAGCGGTAGGATCGACCGCCAGAGCGCCACGACCTAATCGCACATACATCATCCCATCACTGACATACCGATTAGGCCACGCCATGACCAAAACGGCTAACAACACCGACAAAACGATACCAGTCACGATGACCGAACCAATACGTCGGCGAATCGAGCCAACTAAATCGGCCAGGGTGGTGCTGGTCACTAAATCCGTGGGGTTTCTATACACGGCTTGGTCTCAATCTGCGGGAGGGGAATGGTGGGGGAACACAATTTGCCAAAGTGAGATTTGTCCGACGATTGTTCTCGAATAACACGTCACGATCTGCATCATGAAACGTCGTCGTCAACAAGCCCAGACAATCTCTTCCCAGGCATCCCACGTTAGCCATTGGTCGCGATCGTTCCAGATGAGTTTGCCCCGTTACTATTTGTAGTCGGTCCCACACGGGAGGTGGTAACGATAAGGACGGATTTTCGGGCAATGAGCTCTGGGACGGCAGAAAAACAACGATTGCGTCTGCATCGACGACCTTAATCTGACCAGCGTGCGTCGGGAATCTGGCCAGCATGCGTCGGGCAAAACAAAGACCCGCCAGCTCAACTCGCAGCGGTTTCTCAAACCACGCACGTCGTCCACCAGAGACTTAACGCGTAATTTGCATGTGAATTCCTGAAACCGATACACGGTTTCGGGTAAAGTTTCTGCGTCACGACCGGAGACGGACCCGTCGTGATCCACCGCTACGGCAAGCTAAATCCCCGTTTCGCAGAAAGGCCCCCGATTTGTCGCCAATCGCTCGAATCTTGGAACCGGAGTCCATGGAATCGGATCAGGAGGCCCGCGAATACGAAGAAATGGATCATAGCGCCGTCAACCGGATCTTTGTGGATGATTTGTTGGCGGGCGGCGAAGTCGGTCGCCGTGTCATTGATCTTGGCTGCGGACCAGCGGCGATTCCCATCGAACTTTGCAGCCGCGTGATGGACGTCGAAGTTCTCGCGGTGGACTCGTCTCATTCGATGCTCGATATCGCCAAAATGCAAATTGACTTCGCGGGTCTGCTAGACCGGATTTTCCTGGAGCTGGCAGATGTCAAAGATCTCGGCGACTTCGAGCAATCGCTGACCGACACGGTGATCAGCAATAGTCTGCTTCACCATTTGCCAGAGCCAGCTACGGCGTTGCAGAGCGCCTTGCATGTGTTACGTCCCAACGGCCGAATTTTTATCCGCGATTTGGCGCGTCCCGATTCGCAATCACGTGTCGAACAACTGGTTGACCAGTACACCCAAGGCGAAACCGAATTCGCAAAGCAACTTTTTCGCCAATCCCTGCAGGCTGCGCTGACGATCGACGAGATCCGCGACACCGCCGGGGGGATTGGCATCAGCAAACAGCACGTTCAAATGACAAGCGATCGGCATTGGACAATCGATTGGCGTCAGGAAAGCTGAAAACAGTACAACTGCGCCAGCGGTGCCCCGCCAACCACATGAATCTGAACGGAAACCCAAGCTTCAAACATGATTGCGTACCTAAAACTACTCGAAGAAGTTCTCGAAAGCGGTGTCGATCGCAACGACCGCACGGGCGTGGGGACCCGCGGATTGTTCGGTCGCCAAATTCGGTTTGACCTGAGCAAGGGCTTTCCACTGCTGACGACAAAAAAGCTGCATGTCCGTTCCATCTTCTACGAACTGCTTTGGTTTTTGCGTGGCGATACCAACGTGGCCTGGTTACAAGACAAAGGGGTCACCATTTGGGATGAATGGGCCGACGACGACGGCGAACTTGGACCTGTCTACGGACATCAGTGGCGATCCTGGCCAAAACCAAATGGCGAGACGATCGACCAGATTGCCTGGGTGCAAAACGAGATCCGCGACAATCCCCAATCACGTCGCTTGATTGTGTCGGCCTGGAATGTCGCCGATGTCGAACGAATGGCGTTGCCGCCATGCCACGTATTGTTTCAGTTCTACGTCTCGCAAGGACGGCTTTCCTGCCAGCTGTACCAACGCAGTGCGGATCTATTCTTGGGTGTTCCATTCAATATCGCCAGCTACGCGTTGCTGACGATGATGATGGCGAAAGTCACCGACTTGGAACCAGGCGAGTTCGTCCACACGTTTGGTGATTTGCACCTCTACAGCAACCATTTTGATCAAGCACGCGAGCAACTCTCACGCGAGCCCAAACCGCTGCCCAAACTGACCATCACGTCCAAGCCCGCCGCGATTGACGAATTTGAATTCGAACACTTTCAGTTGTCCGACTATGAGCCGCATCCGCGCATCAAGGCGCCGGTGGCCGTCTAAGAACGATGACCGAGCAACTGATGACCGAGCAATCCGCACAAGAATCGGTGGCTGAGAACTTAACCGCGATCGTGGCGGTCACACCCAGCGGCGTCATCGGGCTCGACGGTGACATGCCATGGCAGCTCAGCAGCGACCTACGTCGGTTCAAAAAGCTGACCATGGGCGGCGTCCTGATCATGGGACGCAAGACATTTGACTCAATCGGGCGACCGCTACCGGGGCGCCGCACGGTGGTCATC
>JABDKS010000622.1 GCA_013002105.1 Pirellulaceae bacterium
CGGTGTAACCGACGGGTGATCAAGTATCGCGGCACAGAATGCAACGACACGGTCAAACCCGAAAAACCCCTTTTCACGACGGTTCGATGGCATCAATGTAGCGAGCAATCAGATTTCCAAGCCGCGAAAACGGACCTACTGGTTGAGAAACCACAGAATGGTGATGCCGACCACATCACAAACCCCTTAAACCCAATCAGAACACCCAGGAGTACGCCTTGGGGATTTAGGCAGTTTCCCCCAAAATGGTGAGCCATACGCGGGCTCTAAGACTTCACCCCCCAGCCGCTTTTCCCACGAATCGGTTTCAGAAACGACCGCTTTCTTACCTTTCGCCTGGCAATGGTAAGATCCCGCACACTTTCTTGATGAACTCGACACCAATAGCAGTCCGCCGATCGTGAAAAGCAACCTTGCCAAACGTGGGTTTCTGAGTCTGATTTCCTCGCAGTTTTTTGGAGCCATGAATGACAATATCCTCAAAGGGATTTTGACATTCATGGTCATTGATGGTGCATGGGCAGGTCAGCTCGGCCGCGGCGGTCAGGGCATCGTGGGAATGTTTTTTACGATCCCATTCATCTTGTTATCCGGATACGCCGGCCAAATCGCCGATCGCTACTCCAAACGAAAGGTGTTGATCGGTGTCAAGATCGCCGAGATCCCGATCGCGATCGTTGCCTTGGCCGGGTTTTGGACCGGCAATCTTTGGATCACATTGGCGTCATTGATTCTGCTGACCTGTCAGAGTTCGTTTTTCGGACCGGCAAAATACGGGATGATCCCTGAGTTGGTCGAAGACTCCGATCTCAGCCGCGCCAACGGCACGATCAACATGATGACCAACATCGCCGTCATCGTTGGGACGCTGGCAGCCGGCTTTATCAGCGATCTCTATAGTCCGCAAAACATCGGAACAGCGATTCCCTGGCTACCCGGTGCCACGCTCACGATTGTGGCGCTGCTGGGGTTGGGGGCGGCTGTCTTCATGACTCCCTTGCACCCGGGCGATCGCGACTTGCAATGGGACTGGAATCCCTTCAGCACCTACATCGATGCTGTTAGCGAGATGTCCAAGTCACGATTGTTGATGGTCATGCTGGCGTGGGGTTACTTTTACCTGCTCGCGGGACTCGCACTGTTCATCGTGCCCGAGTACACGGTCGTGTTGGGCGTCAATCGTGCCGAGGCCAGCGTCCTGTTGGGGGTGATGGGCATCGCGATTGGCATCGGTTGTGCCGTTGCAGGATTGATCTCGGGGCACCGAATCGAAACACGTTTGATTCCAATTGGTGCCGTCGGACTGGTTCTCTTTTTTGCGTTGTTGGCGCTCGTTCCGCCGTCGCTGCCCAATTTGCGGCCGATGGTGCGAGTCGCGCTCAGTAGCGTGTCGCTGTTCATTTTCGGTGCTGGTTTTTCGGCCGGTTTTTACATCGTGCCGCTACAAGCGTTACTGCAAAAA
Source organism: Pirellulaceae bacterium (assembly GCA_013002105.1). The sequence goes on from JABDKS010000622.1 coordinate 1,463, forward strand.
ATGTCGCCCGACGATGAACGGGGTCGATTCTTGGGGACCGCGAACGCATGCTCGTTTACATTCTTGACGATCGCAGCTGGATTGTATGCTGTGATCCGCCCGGCTTTTGGGGACAGTCCCCAATACATCTTTTTGATCTGTTCGCTGCTGATGGCGGCAGGCGCCGGGTATTTCTTGTGGAAACTACGCGGCACCGGTTTTTTGATCGGAGCGGGGATCCCACATGATTCGCCACTTAACACACCGGCACCCACCACGCCAAACGAAACGGGCAATCCTTACCAACCGCCCGAATCTTAGAGTTCTTCGATTCACCGTCGTGCGAGGACCTCTTCTGACCAGACGCTGCCACGACAGGACCTGACCGGCGCCTTCGGCGACGGCAACAGAATTGACAACGTCTGATCAAACACTCGGTCTGGTCAAACACTCGGTCTGATCAAACACTCGGTCTGGTTAAACACTCGGTCTGGTTAAACACTCGGCGCGTCACCGCGATCTTCCAGCAACTGCTTCAATTCCGCGACCTGCTGGCTCAGCTGATCAATTTTCTCTTCCAGATCCTCGTTGTTGTCCATCGTCATTTCATCAACGAAAACCGCGTTGGCCAGGCTCATTCCAAAAACACCACCCAACAACACGATCAACCCGAAATACAAACGCGTGATCCCGATTACCCAGGGCCGATCGGTTCTTTCAGCGATCAACTTAGGAATCTCATACCAGCCTTCGATCGTAAACATCTTGAAGACCGAGTAGAGGCTGATCAGGGGATCGCCGAAATGTTCGGGGACGATGTCACGATAAAAATGACAGGTGACGATCGAAAAGATGAATAGCAAGAACCCCAGCGCAAACAAAACGAAGACACTCGCCCGCATCGCTCGCGCAAGTCCTACGAGAATGTGATGCATGTTGGGCACAAATCGCACCAAACGGGCCAGTCGCGCCAAACGAAATAGACGTAAGATGATGAAGACACCGGTGTCCGGGATATCGGTAAACGGTACCAACAGCGTCGGAAAGCTCAGCACGACGATCGCAAAATCAAATCGATTCCAACCGCGTGCAAAGTAGCGGGCGACACCGTAAGTCGAAATCTTCACCGCAGCTTCGACGACAAACAGCACGATGAACGCCATGTCGACATATTCCAGCCACTTTACGTCCCGTAAGCCGGGAAAATAGAAGGCGTAGATCACCAGTGCGTTGATCGCTACCGCGGTCAACATTAGACGCTCACTCAGTAGCAAACGTTTCAACATCGCACCCACTACTTGCTATTGGATTGCCAGCAACGAACGGCAGAACCACCCATCAAGTCTGGGGCAACTCGACGAACTTCTTTTCCTTCGCCATTTTGCGAATGTCTTCGGTGATCTTCATCGAGCAGTATTTCGGACCGCACATGCTGCAAAAATGCGCACTCTTGAACGTATCCTGTGGCAACGTTTCGTCGTGGTAGCGCTGAGCGGTCTCGGGATCGAGTGACAGACGAAACTGTTCGTTCCAATCGAATTCAAAACGAGCTTTCGATAACGCGTCGTCGCGATCCTGCGCTCCCTTGCGACCACGCGCAACGTCTGCGGCGTGCGCGGAGATTTTGTAAGCAATCACCCCCTGCTTGACGTCCTCTTCGTTTGGCAACCCCAAGTGTTCTTTGGGTGTGACATAACACAACATTGCTGCACCGTGCCAACCTGCCATCGCTGCACCGATCGCGCTGGTGATGTGGTCATATCCAGGTGCGATGTCCGTCACGAGTGGTCCCAACACATAAAACGGTGCGCCTTCGCACAATTCGATTTGCTTTTCGATGTTCATCTGGATCTGATCCATTGGAATGTGACCAGGACCTTCGACCATCACCTGTGTACCGTTTTCTTTGCCGCGTTTGGTCAACTCACCCAGCACTTCCAACTCTGCAAACTGTGCGTCATCCGACGCGTCGGCGATCGAACCGGGGCGTAGTCCGTCGCCGAGTGACCAAGTGACGTCGTACTCACGCATGATGTCACACAGATCATCAAATGCCGTGTAGAGCGGATTTTGCTTGTTGTGTGCCATCATCCATTTAGCGATCAACGATCCGCCACGACTGACGATCCCCGTCACTCGGTTGATGCTCAGGTGTAGATGCTCCAACTTGACGCCGGCATGGACGGTCATGTAATCGACGCCCTGCTTGGCTTGGTGCTCGACCATGTCCAAGAAGTGTTGCGCGTTCATGTCTTCGATGTTGCCACCGAGTTCCTCGAGCATCTGATAGATAGGGACCGTTCCAATCGGGACGGGACTCTTGTCGATGATTTTCTTGCGAATATTGTCGATGTCTTTTCCGGTCGACAGGTCCATCACCGTGTCGGCGCCAAAGTGAACCGCCGTGTGCAACTTGTCGAGTTCTTCGCCGACGTTGCTGGTCACGGCGCTGTTGCCGATGTTGGCGTTGATCTTGCATTTTGCCGCGATACCGATGCACATCGGTTCGAGTGCGCCGGCGGCGTGTACCTTGTTGGCGGGAATCACCATCCGACCCGCGGCCACCTCATCGCGAATGGTCTCGACCGGCAAGTCTTCGCGTTTCGCACAAAACTCCATTTCGGGAGTGACTTCGCCTGCTTTGGCGGCCAAAAGTTGGGTCTTACTCATGTTTGGTCTCTTTTTCTTTGCCAAACGGACGCGACGGTCCGTCGTTGCAGATCATTTTAAAGCCGCCTCTCACTGTGTGAGTGGTGGCCGGAGCGGCCGATCGCCGACATTGTTTATACGCTCCGAACGTTGTTTGGAGTAGGTCCCCGCCGACTCACAACGTCTTGAGATACTCCAGAACCGCCCGTTTTTCCGGCTCTGTCAATGCGGCGGGATAATCGTGGCCGGTGTTACTTTTACCGAACCGACGGGTATCGAAAAAGCTTCGACGAACCGCGACATCGACTTGCGTCAGTGGCACCTTGTCGACCACCTCGATTTCAAAGCCAACTTTTTCCCCGTCCATCGCTTCGGCCACACGCCGCCAGATGGTCGGTCGCTGGTCCGGATGCAGCAAATGCCACAGCGTGGGAATGCTGCCATTGTGCAAATACGGCGGGCTGGCCCATACACCGTCCAGCGGCGGTGCGACGTAGCCGTCCGGATCGACGACGGTCGAGTGCTCGTCGCTCTCACCGGCATGTGCAAACCAACTTTCGGAATAGTGCCGGCGACCTTTGACGTCCAATGCGGTTAATCGAACGCTGTCTGTCTGTAACTCCGAAATCGGAACGCGGCGATTAGGATAACTCCCGTCGGGTCCGTACGTCCCGTGACACTCGGCGCAATTCGAACGAAATACCTGTTCGCCCTGTCGGGCAAGACCATGATCAATTGCACCGTCGTACTTGGGCGGCTGCAACGAGGACAAGTAGGCGTAGACATCGCGAAAATCGTTCTCGTGGTTCCGAAAAAACTCCGGTCCGTTTTCCGGAACGAGCGTAAACTGCATCAATCCACGATGCCCTTTCTGTGCAAACCCATCGATGTACAGATAAGGACGCTTGGAAAAATGCCACCACGGCGGCGCGTCCATGTCATGGTGCGTGAACAGCACCGGCGGACGATTGACCAGATTCAGTTGGCCATCGCGGCGATGCAATAATCCTTGACCGAACACCACCGCATTGGTTGTCCCATGAGTTGTGCCCAGTGGTATCACCACCGACGCGACATCCATCCGTGACAGCGGTATCCCCTGACGGAATTTCGTGCGACGTATCTCTTCGGAAAGCGTCTGCAATGCAAATCGGTTGTTCGGTGCGCCCGGCGTCGGCTTCCCATAGACACTTCCGCCGTGACACGAAAAACAATTCATCGTCCACGCACCGTCGGGACTGACGACGTATTGCAGTGGTTTTCCGGAATCATCACCCGGCCGAACCGTTAAACCATACCGCTGGAACGCCATTTCGCGACGCCGCTCAATCGTCGCCTTCTCGGCTTCACTACGCAGCGGCTCGGGCCAACTGGTCCAAATCTGATCGAACGTCGCTTGATCAAAATCAGGCGGCAGATATGGCCTCTCGGTCAGATTTTGGTACCCACGTCGCAGTGCATCATCGCCCCAACACTCACCAACAAAAATGATGGCAAATACGACGACAAACGACAAAGATAGTTTGCGACACATCGATGCAGATACGAGTAGAACGTTCACATGTTAAGGATAGACCGCTGGCTAGGGTTTCGTCCAGTTTTCGGTCACAGCAAGGATTCACTATGGCATGCTGCCCGTCAGGTCGATGCGGCGCCTACCTATTGTATGTACCCAGATCGATAGGTTCCCAACCGTCCAGCAACCTGGGGCGCAACACATCAAATCGAACCACGTGAACACGACCAAAACTTTTCAGTTCGTAATGGAGTTGCTGGGAAATTTCCCAATTTGTGACCTGACGCGCGAACGCCTGGCGGGACGAACGCGCGACGAACCAAATATGCTCACGGCCCGAGTCCGTGAAATCCACGTTCCCTCGGCCAGGGCGTCGATAAGATTCGGTGGCCCGGATCGAGAATCCGAAGTGATCGACCTTGAAACCGCGACTCCAATCCTGACGGACGAACCCTTCTTTCAATTTCTCCAAACGATACGGACCGGACAGGGGAAACAAAAAATAACCGCTCCCGAGTCGCTCCCTATTGCCCCACGCAAACGGCTGCTGTCCTTCGACCAACCCGCTGTCCAACAGCACTGCATCGCTCGGCGCTCGCGAACTCGCGATCCACGCGGCTGCCCCGCGCCAATCTTCGCCTCGAAAAACCAACTGAGTCTTCCCGTTCCGCCACTGTGTGATCGTATCCTGCTGCCACGTCAACAGACCGATTAAACAGACGACGAGACCCATTGCGGCACTCGTCCGCCACTTCCCGGACTCGTTGGGCAACACCAACAACGCACATCCGCCGGTCGACCAGGCGAGCATTGGCAGGGCGGCAACGAAGTAGCGCCGATGCCAGAGCGGCACCCAATCAAAGTAGGACGCGGCAAAAAAGAGACAAGTGGCAGTGACCGCAGCCGCCGCAGGAACGAATGCTTGCACCACCTCGACCACCCTCCGCGTTCTCAATGCCGTCACGGCAAGAAATCCGGGCAAGATCGCCAACGGGATCCAATCCCAAATCAGCCAAAGTTGCCGCAGTGAGGATGCCTGTCCAAACGCCCGCCACTGATTACGATTCTCCCATGAATCCCCCAGCGATGAATGGAGCAACGAAAACGCCACTGCCGCGATCAAAATGCACGCCACAACGTCGGAGATCTGAAATTGCCACAAGGAACGGTGCTGCAAAAAACTGACCAGCAGCGTCAACCCAACGAGAATTCCCAGCGTTACCACTGCGGTCGGATGCAAGAGTGCCGCACAGCAGACAGCTGACACCAGGATCAATCGCAGATTCGCGCGCCCGATCGTCCGAGCGTGTGTCAACATCGCGACCGCGGCCCACGTTGCGATCACGGTAAACAACATCACAAACGCGTAGGGTCGAAATTCGGTGCCAAAGAACACCGAATTGGACTCGACGGCTAAAACGAGGCCCGACAAGACCCCGGCCGACAAATCCTGCGTCGTTTGCCGCACACCGAGCACCAACAACGCTGACGCGGTGGCAACTGCCAGCACACTGCTCATTCGCAGCGCGACTTCGGAGTCACCCACGATCGATTTCCAGATCCACATGACCTGAAAATACAGAGGCGTTTGGTTACCGAGAGTCGCCCGTTTCGATACCTCCGAAAGATCGGCCCAGACCGCCCACGCTGTGTGCAGTTCGTCGACCCAAAAACTCTGGTAGCAAGAAGGCAACCGAATCAGAATCGCCAGGACAAACACGATCCCCGCCGCAATCACTGTCGACCATTGATCACGGGAAAAAAGTTTCATATTACATTGATACAGTAGCCGTCACGCTCCGTCGTGACGAAGCCGGAGCGAAAAACAATTTTCAAAAACAATTGCGGATCGAAAGCAAAAACTCTCCGACAGCAAGCAAACTTGATCTGCAACCTACGATCCAAAACATAAATGATCGTGGACCAACCGTCGGGCTACATCACGCGGAGCGTGATGGCCACTTGCAAAGTAGCCGTCACGCTCCGTCGTGACGAAGCCCGACCGAAAAACAATCTTCCAAAACAATTGCGGATCGAAAGCAAAAACTCTCCGACAGCGAGCAAACTTGATCTGCAACCTATGATCCAAAACCACAAATGATCGTGAATAAACCGTCGGGCTTCATCACGCGGAGCGTGATGGCCACTTTCAAAGTAGCCGTCACGCTCCGCGTGACGAAGCCCGACCGAAAAATAATCTTCCAAAACAACTGCGGATCGAAAGCAAAAACTCTCCGACAGCAAGCGACCTTAATCTGCAACCTACGATCCAAATCGCAAATGATCGTGAATCAACCGTCGGGCTACATCACGCGGAGCGTGATGGCTACTTTCAAAATAGCCGTCACGCTCCGTCGTGACGAAGCCCGACCGAAAAATAATCTTCCAAAACAACTGCGGATCGAAAGCAGAAACTCTCCGACAGCGAGCAAACTTGATCCGCAAACTACGATCCAAATCACAAATGCTCCAGAACCAACTAATCAAGCGGCGTGCAGTGGCGTCTTGGCAACCGTCTGTATGATCTTACATGCCTGGTTGATCTGCTCGGCACTGACATCCAAATGTGTCACCAATCGGACCGCTTGTGGGTCGATTGCAAAACAACGCACACCCTGTGCTTCAATCGCTTCGGCAAATTGCTGTCCACCGCTGTGATCCGGATCGACTTCGAAGACAACCATATTGGTATCGATTCTTCCTCCTCGCAAATTCAGCGTCGCGCAAGCCTCGATCGCTTCGCCCAAGCGTTGCGCGTTGGCATGGTCATCAGCCAACCGTTCGCGGTGATGTTCCAGTGCATGCAATGCACCGGCTGCGATGATGCCAGCTTGCCGCATCGCTCCGCCAAACAGTTTTCGGCATCGGCGAGCCTCGTAAATAAAATCTCTAGAACCGGCCAGAATCGAACCCACCGGGGCTCCGAGTCCTTTGCTGAAGCACGCACTGACCGAATCGAACGGGGCAGCCAAGTCGGCTTCGCTGCGACCACTGGCAATCGCCGCGTTCCACATCCGGGCTCCATCCAAATGACACGACAATCCATGCTCGCGTGCCCACTCGCACGTCGATTCGACTTGCTCTTGGGGTTGTATGCGACCGCCCCAACGGTTGTGCGTGTTCTCGATGCACAGCAATTTGGTCCGCACGCTGTGATCGTCTTCGGCATGGACCTGGCCTGCCAAGTCGGCAGTCGTCAACACGCCGCCATCACCGAAGACGGTTTGTGCGATCAGACCCGAGAGAGCGGCAAAGGCACCCTGTTCGTAGTGGTAAACATGACTATTACCCTCGCAGATAAAACCGTTTCCGTGCCCACAGTGGACGCGAACGGCGATCTGATTGGCCATCGAACCGCTGGGAACGAACACAGCAGCTTCTTTCCCCAATATTTCAGCCGACCGTTGCTCCAATTTTTCAACCGTCGGGTCAGTATCGATGACCGCATCCCCGACGACGGCTTTTGCCATCGCCTGCCTCATTTCCGGCGTCGGTCGGGTCACAGTGTCGCTGCGAAGGTCAATTTCTACCGTCATAGTGATTTATCAAAAGGGATCGCGGGTAAACAAGAACCAGTGTAGCGGTTTATGATGTCCCGCTGCCAACGTAGAACGGACTTCAGTCCGTTACCATCACCTGTCGCGAAAACCTCGCACGCCCAACTCCTAGGACAGGACCTCCCTGGCATGCAAACGCAACTGCCAGGACAGGTCCTAACCTACTGACTCCCGTCATAAAAGAAACGGAGTGAATTCCGTTCTACAATGAGCCAACTAACTATCCAACGCGTCGATGCTCGCACGGGCAATTCGGAAATTTTGGACAAGCTGCGTGACAAACTTAGTCCCCAGGGTGATGTCGTCAGCCCGCGCGGGCGCGCACTGACCGAAGAAGTCTTCGGTAAACCATTGACCCCGGTCGAAGTGGTCCAGACGATATGCGATGACGTTCAGCGCGACGGTACCCCTGCCCTGCTCCGCTACCTCAAGGCGCTGGACAAAGCGGATCTCACTGCCAACCAACTCCGCGTTCCACCTGGAGAGTTAAACACCGCCCATGCCAAAGCCAACCCCGAATTGATCGCTTCGATCGGCCGCATTC
>JABDKS010000637.1 GCA_013002105.1 Pirellulaceae bacterium
GGTTCGGACAGGCCGAGTGCCGCCAGCATTTGTGCGCGATCGGCCCCCTGAATCCACTGGCAGTCGTGATTGCGTTTGCACTTATTCTCGAACCCGGATGGCAACTGATCGAAACTCGGGTCGGGTACAACTACGATGCGTGGTCCGTCCGGCTCGGGGGGCGAATCGGCTCGGTACCAAGTCGGAATCTGCCCCGACTGGGCAAGTAACTTGGGATGCCAGAGCACCGTCCAACCCGCAAGTAAGCTACGAGCGTCAGAATCGTTAGCATCGGACGGAAAATCTTCGAGCGTCGCGACCGGAATCAGGACACTGCACTCGTCAAATGGGGCCATAGCGAGAGAAATATTTGACGTGTGAGTGGATTGATCCGTACAATGGAGTCAACGGCAAGTGCCCACGGAAACGCTTATCAGATGGCGTCTCCCAGGCTTCAACTGCCGTCTTATCCAACCTTTTCGTTTATCTACTAGTGATCATCTCGGTTTCGATTGGACCGTGCCGATCACAACCCTCTGATCTGGTCATCGATTGACGTACAGGCAACGGTGCCGATCAGCATTTTTAAGTCTCGAATTCAGACCGTGAACCCCCAATTACGTGGAGTTAGGCGAGAATGTCGAGTAACCTGTAGTCATGTATCGGCGGGAGTTTACCTGTCAGCCAGCGGCCCACAATCGATCCTCGGTCGATTCAACGGGCACGGATCGCTTGGCAGGTTGTCAGCGATACCAAATTATCAGGACGCGTCTTATCACTTTAAATCCCATGAACACTTCGTCACCGTTATCGGATCGAAGCAACTCCCAACCCATTGTCGCCAGTTGTGCGACGACCGCCACACCAAGTACCCCAGCACCGAGTACCCCAGCACCAAGTAGCCCAGTACCAAGTACTCCAGCACATCGCGTCGCGGTCGACATCGTACACCAGATTCACCAATCAAACGAGTTCGCACCGGTTGTACTGCAACACGGTGGGGCGAATTCACTTGACTTCGATACAATCCATTTAGCCATCGCTCGTCGCCGCCCAACTCTGGAGTTTGGCATCGAGCGACGCTTGAAAAAACCATCCCGCTTTTAACCCGCAGTAGTATTTGCCATGGCAAGCAGTTCGTCCGTATGGGGAATCGAAATTGGACAATCGGCGCTCAAGGCGTTGCGATGTGCTGTCGTCGACGGCGAAGTCGTCGCTGATGCGTTTGACTATATCGAATACCCCAAAATCCTCAGCCAGCCAGAAGCGGTTCCGGAAGAACTGATCGCTGATGCGATGCTGCAGTTGATAGAACGTAATGAGGCGATTACGGACAAGGTCTGCATCAGCGTTCCGGGTCAAAGTGGTCTGGCTAAGTTTTTCAAACCGCCGCCGGTTGAAGTCAAGAAAATCGCGGACATCGTCCGTTACGAAGCACGACAGCAGATCCCGTTTGACTTGGCCGACGTGGTTTGGGATTTTCAGATGATGCCCGGCAGCATGGTCGAAGAAGGCTATGCACTGGAAAGCGAAGTCGGTTTGTTTGCGATGAAACGTGAACAAGCCTACCGGCAATTGGCACCGTTTGACGATGCCAATGTCGAAGTCGACATGGTGCAGTTGGCCCCCTTGGCACTCTACAACATGGTTGCCTATGACCGCATGAACGAGCGGTTAGACACGGAAGTCTTTGACGCCGATAACCCTCCGTCATCGACAGTGGTCCTATCGATCGGTACCGATTCGAGCGACTTGATTGTCACCAACGGATTTCGGATCTGGCAACGAAGCATGCCGATTGGCGGTAACCACTTTACGCGTCAATTGACCAAGGACTTGAAATTAACGTTCGCCAAAGCCGAGCATTTAAAACGAAACGCCCGCGAGGCGGTCGATCCAAAGCTGATCTTCCAAACGATGCGTCCAGTCTTCAATGACTTAGTGACCGAAGTACAGCGATCGATCGGGTTCTTTCGCAGCATTGACAAGAAAGCCGAAATCTCCGATTTGGTCGTGACGGGTAACACGGTCAAGATGCCTGGCTTGGCTGCCTATTTGGGCAAGAACCTGGGATTCGAAGTCCATATCATGGACCGATTCCACCGACTCGGTGGCGATGACGTCCTGTCGATCCCAACGTTCCGTGATAACGCGTCGACATTCGCCGTCTGTTATGGACTGTGCCTGCAAGGACTGGGGGTTGCACAAGTACACGCCAGTTTGGTGCCCCACGAAATCCTCCGCTCGCGGATGATTCGAGCCAAGAAACCATGGGCTCTCGTCGGATTGGCTGCCTTGCTGTTCGGTATGTCCGCGCACTTCACACTCACCCAACGCAGTTGGTCCACCAGTCACACCGATGTGTGGAAAGGTGCGACTTCGGCAGTGTCGAACATGGACAACTACGCGCGAGGGCATCGCGACACGGACGGCGACTTGAACAGCAAACTGGTTTATCTGGACACGGTCGGTAAAGAAGTCTCCGGGAACGTCGAATCACGTCTGACTTGGTTGGAAATTCAACGCGTGATCAACGAATTGATTCCACGCACTCCCTATCCAGACGGCAAAATACCCAGCCCCAAAGAAGTGCCGTTGGAAGACCGGATCGATTTCCACATTACAGAATTCGATAACATGGAGTACGAGGAGTTGGCCAAGTGGTGGTCAGAGGATGTCGCGCGGCGATACAAGGAGGAAATGATTGACTGGCACGAAGTGAATAAACGCAAGATCGTCGAGGACGTCACTCAGACCGAAGAGCCCGGGCCGACAGGTCCCGGCTGGGTAATCCAATTGCGCGGATTCCATTACTACAACAGCCCCGAACGGATGGGCGAAGAAGGCAGTAACCACATTCGCAAATACTTGACCACGGCGTTTTTGGAAGCGCCGATCCGCGTGCCCGATCCAAATAACAAAGGTCAGATGCTGACATTCACGCCCGCGGAAATGGGCCTTTCCTATCCGCTGCTACTCGACGACACCAAGCCGGTGCTCACACGCGTGCCCAACCCGGATTTTGACCCAGCGACCATGCCGCGTGGCCAAGCTGCGGCGATGGGGGCGGGGGTACCGGCGTTTGCAGCGGCCGATGGCGAAGAAGAAGACGATGAAGACAAGCCGGAACCACCGTTTTTTGAAGTCCTTCGACAGGACTTCGTTTTTCAGATCGTCTGGAAACCCAATACATTAAGCGAACGACTCGAAGCTCGACGCAAAGCGGCAGAAGAGAAGGCGGCGCTGGAAGCGAATCAACCCGTCGCAATGACGACGCCTCCAGCTGCTAATTGAATCAAACCCAATCGATAACCAATAGCGACCTGACCGTTTGATCGACCAGGTCACACCCGAATACTCACACCGTCACGAATTTGTTATGGATCAACTCAAGAAGCAACTCGCTGTCATTCTTGACCACGGTTTTTGGATCGGATGTGGGCTCGTGCTGCTCGGCTCCTTGGCCGTCTGGTACATGACAACCAGCGACTTGGACCAGCAGAACGATGCACAGGTCAGCAGCATTAAAACCAACGTCGGTAAAGTCAAACAACTCAGGAGCGAGTTGAGTGACCAACCCAACGAGACGTCCCATGAAGAAATGCAGAAAATGATCGACGCCCGCAAGGACGAAGTCGTCGCGGCATGGAGAAGTATTTACGAAGATCAGTTGGACATTCTCACCTGGCCAACGGAGTTGAAAGAAAGTTACATCGACGAGTTCCGGTACGTCCGTGACGAAACCACGGGACAATTGGACAAGACCCGTCGAAAGCTGCCGTTTGAGTCCTATGTCAATTTTCCGACCGAAGAAAAGCAAGAGGTCGCACCAACGATCTTGCGAAACTACCAGTACTACATTGGGAAGGTCTTGCCAGATATCGCAAAAATCGCCGATGCAGAATGGACAGCCGATTTCGAATCCCAGACCGCTGGCGGTCCAAGCGACATGCAGATGTCTGGTGACGATATGGGCATGGGAACGGACATGGGAATGGGGGCGCGACAGGTGCCTGTCAGTATTACGGGAATGGAAAAGCGACCGCTTGTGACCTGGAGTAGTAGCAGCCAAGAGGCCGTCTTGAGTGACCTGTTTCCATGGCGCGGTCGACGACCCACCACCCTGGAGGTCTATTACTCCCAAGAAAACCTATGGATTCTCAAACAATTGCTCCAGATCGTCTCAACAGTCAATGGCGATGCAAAACAGCCGTTCGAAGCAAAGATTCGTGAAATCTATCAGCTCGCAATCGGCGAATCGGTGACGTTCGGTGCCGGGGTCATCCAAGAACCTGGGAAGGAAGCTGCCGCTGGCATGGATGGAATGGATATGTACGGCGACATGATGGATGACATGGGAGACATGTACGGCGGTTCGGGCGGCGAGTTCGGCGGCGGAACCGCCGTCTCACTCGATCCCGGGGACAACCGTTACGTCGACACGACGAACAAGCCGATCACGGGTGCCGCTCTGCGTAGTGCGTTGTCCAGCAAACAGCCGACCGATGCACCGCTCGCCGTCGCAAAACGTGTCCCCGTGATGATGGCGTTGCAAATCGATCAACGTTACGTTCACGAACTGCTGGCCGCATGCGGTAGTGCCGCCTTGATGGTCGAAGTCAAACAGGTGCGTGTGTTGCCCAAGGGCAAGGCAGGCGGGGCCGGTGCAATGGACATGGGTCAAGACGACCAGAGCATGGGTTCGGATATGGGAGGAGATATGGGAGGAATGGGCGGTGGCATGGGTGGAGGACCGGCGATGGCCGGCCCAGTCGAAGAATTTCCGCTCGACATGCGAGTCGAAATCTATGGACTGATCTACTTGTACAATCCACCCGATGAAGAAGCGTTGGGAATTGCACAGGTGACTCAGGACACGCCGATCGACGGAGCGACGCCTCCTGCAGCCACGGCGACCGAAGATGCTTTGCCAGCACCGACCGCAACCGCGCCAGCCGCAACAGGTACACCACCAGCTGGAACCGCCCCGGCAACAACAGCTCCAGCTGGCACACCGCCTGCCGGGACACCCCCTGCCGGAACAACACCGCCTGCCGGAACAACACCGCCTGCCGGAACACCTCCAACTGGAACACCTCCAACCGGTACACCAGCGGCTTCGGGGCCTGCCACGACGCCACCTGCCACAACACCGCCCACGACGGGGCCGGCCGCGATTGGCACGCCGGCACCAGTCCTTCAGCCCTAGCCGATTTCGGTTAGGAATTTGATTCGTTGTTTCCCTGATTTGCGTTCAACCAGCTAGCTCCCCTCTCTAATCAACCGAGCCTGTGCGATGGATACTGACAAACTAAAAGAATTCATGATCAGCCACGTCGAGAAAGTCGTGCTGGCTGTTGTCATCGGCGTATCAGGATTCATGATTTGGTCGGGACTTCAAAAAGAAGACATCACGAAGATTCACCAGCCTGATTCCTTGGTCAACGAAGCCAACCAAGTCAAGGCAGCGGTGGATGAAGACCACAATGAGACCATTCTAAAAACTCGCCGATCCAATTTTGATATCACCGAACAGATTGCCAAGCGTCGAGCGCCGGTCGACCCGGGCGGCTATGGCATTCCCAAGACCTGGGTCCCGACTCCGCCATCCAGTGGGGTTAAACGCCAAGACCCCACCATCGCAGCGCCTCGAGCGTTGCGTGTCGAAGGTGTTTTGTGTTCGATGGCCTACCGCTCGAACACGGGCGAGTACGCATTGGCTGACTTGGAACCAGCCGAGCCTGTCGAAAAGGTCGAAAAGAAGGAGATCAAACCTAAAAAGTCGCGACGCGCCAGCCGCGAGATGGACATGATGGAAATGATGGATCAGGGCGGCGGCGATGAGTATGGGATGGAGATGGACATGGGCATGGGGATGGAAATGGAGATGGGCGAGGGTACGACGTCGTCCGGCCCGACTCGAAAAATGGATCGTGAACACGATTTCGGGATGCGTCCTGCCCCCACCAAGAACCTCAAGACAGGCAAGGAACAACCACCGGTTCCAGGCGTGGGTTGGTTTATCGCAGGGACCGCGGTGGTTCCTTACAAAGAAATCTACGAATCGTATCGAATGGCATTATCAACCGCCGATCTCTACGATCCCGCCCGTCGCGACCGCCCGATGTTCCGCGGATACGAACTGCAACGCGCTGACGTGACCGATAAACCGGCCGACCAGCTTGACGATAGCGATTGGATCAAACGCGATGGACGGATGGACGTCCGTGCCGATGCTGTGCTGATCTGGTCAGGCTTCGCGCCCGAACTCGTCTCCAGCGAATATCGCGTTGACAGCTACCTGACGATGTGGATCCCGCCGGTCTTGCTGGACGACTACTCGTCCTTTGCACTGCACCCACTGATCCCAATGAAAACACCGGCACAACTGGCCGCCGAAGAATACGAACGTCAACAGGCGGAGATTAATCCCGAACTGAGCGTCGATGACATCGAGTTCCTTGACCCAGACGACTCCATGGGCGCCGGTGGCGGCGGCTATGGCGGCGGCGATGATTACGGTGATATGGGAATGGATATGATGGACGAAATGGGGGACGACTATGGCAGCGGTGGTGGCGGCGGTGGCTACGGCCGAACGGTCGCGATCGAAGAGAATCCGGTCGATTACAAGTTGATCCGGTTTTACGACTTTGCCATCGATCCACGCAAAGACGATGATGCTCCCAAGCCGGGTCGCAAATACGTCTACCGCGTGCGAATCTCGGTCAACGATCCGAACTTTCCACAAAACCCCGCATTGCAGCCCAAGGGCCAATCACTTGCTCGAGACGTTTACGATCGCTATCTGAAACTGGCCCAGCAGGCCGAAGCGACCAAAAAACGCTCGTACCAACGCTGGTCCGAATGGAGCCAACCGTCCGCTCCGGTTTCGCTGCCAGGACGCGAGAAATATTTCGTCGGCCCGGTCACCGCCCCACCTACCAAGCCAGCCAAGGTGGGACCGCGAATCGTCGACTACCAGGCGGAGCCGCCGAAGGCAAAGATGGTGCTGTCACAATTTGATCTTGAGTTACGAACCTTCGTACCGATGCTGCTGGATGTGACCGAAGGCACCGTGTTGAGCGCGAAAGCGGAAAAGACCGATGTCGTCGATCCTATCACGCTGGAGGTCAAGAAACTCGAATCGCCAGAAATCCGAAGCGCTTCTACCGTGATCGATATCGACGGTGGCGGTCCAATGAGTATCCAAACCGGTGACGATATGAACGCTCCTGGTCTGATGCTACTGTTCGACCAGAATGGCGGGCTTCGCGTGCACGACGAAACGGGAGATCAGGAACTTTACCGCATCAAATCGTTTGCGGACGAACGCGGCGAATAAGTAGTCGCTTTTCGAATCTTGTTAACTACACGACGGCTTTTTGCACTGCTGCAAAAAGCCGTTTTGCGTTTTGCCAAACGAAGCGCGACGAACCATGAATGTCGATTATGATCGTTGCGATCGGTTCGCCCGGTTGAATCTCGGTCTCGGCCGAGGGAATGTCTTTCAATTCCCACTTCAGTGGTACTCCAGCCACCTCGCGATCCAAACGCAATCGGTCAAACCGCCCCTTTGCACGCGAGTAAACAATTCGTTTGTAATAGGGTGCCGCACGCTGGTACGAACCGGTAGCCAACGGCTGATTATCCGTCGACGCTCCACGCAGAGCCGTGTGCATGACGCGAAACAGCGAGCCCCGATCCTCCGATTCGCCCCGTTCCTCCGATTCGCCCCGTTCCTCTGACTCGCCCCGATCACCCGCCAACTGCCGCTCGATCAACTCGCTTGACGCGCTCCAGCGAGGGTTGATTTCTAGCACCCACATCACCCCGTCGCGGTCCAGGACAAAGTCGATATTCAACAGTCCTCGCATTCCTGTGTTTGCAACAACACGTTCGCCCAGATTCAGCAATGACGCCTGCTGCGTTGGCGAGACAGCAACGGGGCCATACGATCCAGCATAAACAAACGGCCTGTCGCCATTGCGAGTAAAGACGGTTTGGCAAACACCCAACAACGACACTTGCGACCCGTTGCTCAGATAAGTCGCGCCATAGCAGCGGCCCGGAATCCAACGCTGAAAGTACATCGATCGGTTTTGTTGGCGGCCACGGTGATTCGTGCCAGCAAGGTCATCGCCTGCAAGGTCATCGTCTGTGAGCCATCGAACGCCCAGTCCACCGGCCGACCGATACTCCTTGACCAGCCAACGTCCTCCGGAGCGGACCGAGTCAAAATCAGCAGTATCCAAGTGTGACTCGGGTGCTCGGACGGATCCCCCTTGGTCCCTTGAGCAAAGATCTACAGATTTACCCAGCAAGTCTCTGCCGAGCGGGGACGCGACCTTTGCACGATCGAGCTCTGCGGGCAGCGGGCTTGTGTGATAAGGGAACGGGTCATTGACGACCTGGACGCAGTCGGGCATCCGGGCCAGCACATCGGACATCCGCTGCAGATCACCGACGACAACCAGTCCGGTGGGTCGCGTTTGGCCATCAGCTGCCGCCAACGGCGACCGTGAAACGTGACGAAACCGTTGAATCCATTGGGCTGCCCGATCAGCCGTCATTTCGCACCAATGATCGACCGGGCAGAACGTACGACAACAGCTCCGCGTGTCCAAATCACCGAAAAGGTCCACCCCCATTACGTCAAAGCCGGCAAGAACGGCCGACTCTGCGGCTGAACGGACAGACGCCCCCACCAGGATAACCTGCTCGGGCAAGCCGCTTGCGGACGTTGTCGGATGGTCGGGTGGTTGCATCACGGGTGTGGTCTGATAATTTCTGGATTCCGAAGACCCACCCGAACCGCCGAAACAGAGTTATTTTCGGCCGCGAGGCGAGCTGACAATCCGAAGATCTGTGTCCCCAATCATGGGTGATCGTATTTTCTTTGTCAGCGGCTTGCGATATGAACCGGGGCAAAGGAGATGTAGCTCCTGTACCGGTCTCTCCCAAGCTCCTAATTGGAAAGGCAACCACGCCATGCAGTTTAACATCGGTGAAGCCCTGGTCGGCGATGGCAACGAAGTCGCTCACATTGATTTGATGATCGGCAGCAAAGACGGGCCCGTTGGCGTCGCGTTCGCCAACGCATTGTCAACGCAAAGCGAGGGCCACACGAATTTGTTGGCCGTGCTCGAACCAAACGTGGCGGTAAAACCATCAACCGTGATGATCACCAAGGTGACTATCAAAGGGATGAAACAAGCGGTCCAAATGTTTGGCCCTGCACAAGCTGCCGTCGCAAAAGCTGTCGCCGACGCCGTTAGCGAAGGCACCATTGCTAAGGATCAATGCGAAGACTTGGTTTGCGTCTGCGGTGTGTTCATTCACCCTGCAGCCGAAGACGACGAAAAGATCTACAACTACAATTACGAGGCAACCAAGCAGTCGCTCGAAGCCGCCATGGCTGGCAAACCGTCGGCCGACGACATGGTCGCCAAGAAAGATTCCGCAGCGCACCCTTTCAAGGGCTTCTAGAACGCCGCGAAGCGATGAACCATTCGTGAGAGCTTTCCGGTTCAATTGGACACCGGAAAGCTCTTTTTTTTGGCGAGACCTACTGATCGATCCACCATGACCAAACGAATCCTGCTGCAATTTGATTGCGACGCCCATCCGAGCTCCTTTGATTCTGTCGTCGCGATCGATTCGGGCGTTGACCATCTGATCCCGTATGCCAATGTGCAGGCAACGACGATCACATCGTTGGTCTACGGTGCGATGTTCACCCGCGGCGGTGACGACCTGAAAAACACCGCGATCTACATCGGTGGTTCGGATGTTGACGACGCCGAAGGATTGCTCAAGGCAGCTCGAAAAGCTTTTTTCGGTGACATTCGTGTCTCGCTGATGATGGATGCCAACGGCTGCAATACAACCGCGTCGGCAGCCGTCGTCGCGGCAAGTCGCCATGCAGAACTTAATGGTGCAAAGGCGGTCGTACTGGGTGGAACCGGTCCGGTGGGGCGTCGCGTTGCTCGCCTGCTGGCCTCCGACGGCGCGGAGGTCACGTTGACCAGCCGTTCGATGCAACGAGCCCAATCGGCTGTCTCGGAAGTCAGCATTGACGTCCCCGACGCAAAGATCACCGCCCAATCGCCCGGATCCACCGAACAGCTCAAAAACGTGTTGTCCGGTGCGAATATCGTCATCGCCTCCGGTGCAGCGGGAGTGGAACTAGTGGACGCAGAAACGATCGGCCAAGTCGATTCACTGAAAGTCGCCATCGATCTGAATGCCGTTCCACCCACCGGGATCGGCGGTGTCGGCATCACCGATCAAGCCAAGCCATTGGGCAAGGCAGTTGTCTACGGTGCTATCGGTGTCGGCGGTTTAAAAATGCGAACGCACAAGGCCGCGTTACGATCCTTGTTCGACAGAAACGATCGCGTCTTGGATGCCGCAGAAATCTACGCAATCGCTAAGAGCCTGTCCTGATCCTGCCAGCCGACGGCGAGATTCGAAGATCAGTTCCCCCTCGGAGAAACGGCATGTCCAAGAGTGACCAATGGGCTGAGCGAATCGGTCGCACGATCAATGAATTGGACATTGATTTTCATCGGTTTACCTTGGCTGGCTGGAGCACGGTAGTTGCCTCGCTGACGCTGGGTGTCGTCAGCGGCTGGTCGATTTACCACGTCGTTCCACATCGCGGCCCGATGGACAAGGGACCTGCGTTGTTGTGCGGAGTGGGCGGTTTTGTTGTCGCAATGACCGTTTTCTTTGCGATGCGATGGGTCTACAGCCGGTTCCAAATCGCGATTGTCAGCAGTAACGACAACGACACAGATTCTCGCGACCGTGACGCTGATCTGCGAGACTAATAAAACCTCGCCCTACAATAGCAGGGCGAGGTGAATCGGTTCGGCGCGTTGACGTTGTGCCCCGTGACCTAACGACCAGCTCTGGCAAGCTTTTGCTTTTCGAGACCGTCGATGTACTCGTGAGCGATATTGATGACTTCACGATTGTAAAACGTATCACGATAGATCTCTTCTTGACCAAGAGCCTGGTCTTCGACTTCCTTTTGGTCTTCCTTTTGCGCATCCAACTCGGCACGGCGATTCATAAACTTTTCTTCGTTCAGCGAAACACTCGCTTGCTCTTTTTGAGCCACATACAATTCGACGCGACGAATCAGATCGACAAACTCCTTGTCTTTACTGACACGCTCCTCGGAATTCTTTCGCAATTGAGAGATCAGATCGTCCGGAGCCATGCTGTACATATCGTGCCGTGTTTTTTCGACGCGATCATGTTTGAGGGCGTATTTCAAATCGCCCTCGCCAACATCCATTTTCTGCGTGATGCTGGGCAGGACGATGTCCGCTGGTACACCGTGACGTTGAGTGCTCTCACCATCGGGCAGGTAAAACTGCTGCAACGTGACCTTCAAGGCGCCAAAATTCTGGCGGTTGTTGCGGAAAAGCTGCTGGCCGATATCCATCAGCGTTTGAACCGTCCCTTTGCCGTGCGTCGCGGGATCACCGACCACGATACCACGTTTGTAGTCGCGAATTGCACCGGCAAAAATCTCACTCGCACTCGCACTGAACTTGCTTGTCAGCACCACTAGCGGTCCGTCCCAAGCCGTTCCCAACTCTTCGTCCGCATATTGCTGAACGGTGCCGTCAGAGTTTTTCACTTGCACCACGGGACCACGGTCAATGAACAGACCCGTCAAATTGATCGCTTCGGTCAGGCTACCGCCGCCATTTTTGCTCAGGTCCAGCACAACCCCTTGAACACCCTGGGCTTTGAAATCATCCAGAATGCGTCGGACGTCTCGCGTGCTGCTGCGGAAATCACGTTTCTGCAGACGCGCACCTTCCATATCCAAGTAAAAGCTTGGCAGTTTGATAAATCCGATCTTCTTGCTGGCTCCGTTTGCCATCTTGTGGTCAATCACCTCGCCACGGGCAGCAGATTCTTCCAACTCCACCCGTGCGCGAACGATCTTGTAGACGACCTTGGTTCCGGCTCCGCCCGGCTTGACTTCCAATCGGACCGTGGTTCCAGCATTTCCGCGGATCAAATCCACAACGTCCTGCAGCGGCATTTCGACGATGTCGACCATCTCGCCTTCGTCGCCTTGTCCAACACTGATGATCACATCGTCTGGTTTCAGTTTGCCATGTTTGTCAGCGGCACCACCTGGAATGACACTGGTAACGACGGTATTCCCATCTTTCTCGCGAAGCGCCGCACCGATACCTTCCAAATTCAAACGCATTTGAATTTGAAAATCGTCCAATGTGCCTGGCGACATGTAGGTCGAATGCGGGTCGTACCCCATCGTCACCGCCGTCAGATACATTTCCAACAAGTCATCGCTATCGGTCTGCTTCCAACGTCGGGCATAGCGACTGTAACGTCGTTTCAATCGATCGATTGCGTCGACGACCTCTTCCTTGTCGTCGCTGTCTTTTTCCTGCTCTTTCAAATCCAGCAGAGCGTACTTAATCTGCCGACGCCAGCGATCGCGTGCTTCCTGAGGATCCTTTGCGTAAGCCGCAGTTTCAGGATCAATGACAATGGTTTCTTCTCGATTAAAATCAAAGTCGCTGTTCAATAATTCCTGCGCGACCGCGACGCGTTCATCAACACGCTGCGTGAATCGGCGGAACACGTCAAAGGC
>JABDKS010000660.1 GCA_013002105.1 Pirellulaceae bacterium
AACTGATTGGCCAACAGCCATGTTTCGCGCCAATTTTCGCTTCATCGAAAACTTTGCCAGCAGCGGATCAAGTTCGACGACGGTGACAACATTTGGTTCATTGGGAGCGACGAATTCGCCGGGCTCTTTCAGCCTGGCGGATACGTAACCGTCCAGTGGGGAGTAAATCACGCGGCGGCGCAATTCGGCGTCCAGCTTTTGATACTGCAGCGTCTTGTCCGCCAAGTCTTCCTCGACCGACTGCAGCTCCGCCAACGCAATGTCCAAATCGGTGACGGCTCGTTCGACTTCTTCCTTGCGCCCAAACCCGTTGTGCTGCAGCTCCCGAAGCTTTTGCAGACGCGTGGTACGCAATTGGACTTCTGCCTGTGCCGACAACAACCGCCCGCGAGCGTCTTTTCGCTCGCGTGCCGATTCGAGCAAGATGACATGAATCTTGTCATCCAGTTTTGCGATGACTTGATTCCGTTTGACGAAATCTCCCACGCGAACTGGTACGGCGACGACAATTCCTTGCTCAGGGGTCGCGACATCAACCGAACGATTAGGTTCGGTGAAGCCTTCGATTTCGACCGCAGCGCACGTGCCGGCAAATGATGCACAGAGCACCATTGCAAAGGCGAGTACAGCTACTTGGATAGCCAGGGGTGATTTCGACATAATAGTGGGTTCGAGCGGAAATTCGATCTCGGGAAGCAACGAAAAAATGGTTTGCCATAGAAACGTTGCTGCTTTGCAACCCTCACGCAGAGTTGCGAGGCATTTTTGATTCACAATTCGCAAAAGGGGGAACAGGTGTAACGGTTACACCGGCGAATCCACCCCAATTGACGGTCACCGGTCATCACACACGAGCATCCGAACGGGATCCGATGGAGGACCGATCACTGGTCACATGCCTGTCACGCAGGCAGCGTGTGCGATGTTAAAAGAGGCACATTCGGGCCGACACGCGTTACCGTTGAATCATTTCGGGGCTACTGGCCGGAGAGAGAAAGCAGCGGTTGGTTCCGCCGCGACACCTTGATTCACTGCACCAAATCGTTTGACCAGGCCACGACGTCGGTGTAGTGGGCGTAGTGCAAGATCGGCTGCGTGTCAGTGCTGATGCCCAGCGGATCGAGCATCGTGTTTTGCTGGATCTCGCACTGCGCCGCTTGGAGCTCCCAGGGCGGATGAAGGATTTCTCCGCAGTACACATTCTGCTGACGATCCTGCGAATACATACAGTATCGCGCGGTCAACCAGAACTCCATCGAACCGGGCTTGGCGAGATACCCTTTCCCAACAGGTCGGTACGTTCCGAAGAAATCCGCTGAGGGTTCGTTGCGATGTGTTCGCGTGCTGCGGTAATCAATGGTTTCGCCGTCGCGTTCCAGTTTCATGCTTGAGTTCATATAGGGCAAGTTGAAACGCCAACGTGCGATGCGAACGGCGATCGGATTGGCAGCGTCGAGACTGTAAAACCATACCCCCGGTTTTTGACCACCAAAGGTGACATACGTGCGGACATTCAATTCCAAAAATGCGGAGAGCCACGGCACGGCAAACGCACCGCGCGGCACCACGTCGGTCATCCGAAACGGAACCACACCCACCCACGCCTTTGCGTCGTACGTGTCGACCATCAAACCCGGTGGAAGTGTTGACTGAATCCTTTCTGCCGGAACTGGCCAATGGGCAAATAACAGATCGTGCCATTTCATCCGCACCGACCAGTTGCGATCTGGCAGCGGCCATTGGCGATCCGATGACGCGGCGATCTCCCGAATGTTCTTCACCTGATCAATCCTCGGTCCTCGCTGGCGGCAAACGGCGAATCGTCACCGCGGCCGTCTGTTCAAATCATCGCGCTGACTTGGCCTCTGCGCGTTCGCGCTTGCCGGTTCGCTTCTTGGCGGAGGCGGCGGCATCTGTTGTAGTCGCGTCGTTTGCCGCATCGAGTGGTTTGATCCATAGATTTCGGAACTGAACCAGACTGGACGCCGGGGACAAATTGCCTTGTTTGTCGACACCGCCGTGATGCTGAAGCACAATCGGACCGCGCTGGGGTATGCCGGGCAACTTGGCCTTTTCCAAGACCAAATGATTATTCAACAACACGGTCGCTTCGTCGCCGATCAACACAATCACAAACGAATTCCACTGCCCCACCGGATTGTCCGCATTGATGCGCGGAGTCACGGCGGCGCGGATTTCCGGCGGCGTGTCTTTGCTATTTCGTATTCCATAGACTTCGCCCGAACCGGTGGACCAACACCAAATGTTCAGTTGCGCTTTGGAATAGCCGCGTAAAAACAGCCCCGAGTCGGCGTTGGGTGTTTTGATGGTGATTTTCTTACCGTCTGGTCCGGTCAAATAGCTACCGTCACTGAGCACGATGGGCATGTTGTACAGACCGGACGTTTCCTTCAGACGCCAGTCGACTTTCAGAATGAAGTCACCGAATTCGTCCACCGTTTTCAGATTGCGGTCGCCCTTGGATTCGCTGCGTGCGTCGTAATCGATCACACCGTCAACGACTTTCCAATGACCATTATCACCGCTGGGCACCACCCAACCGGCGAGGTCCGTGCCGTTGAACAACGACGTAAATCCGTCTTCCAATTCACCTTCGGCTCGCGAATCGGTGTTCAGTACGGCGACGCAAAACAGGAGTACGGTCGCGTAGATCGCGAGTCGTTTCATAATCGAACTCTCATTGTGGCAGGGCAAGTGGCAGACGAAACAGTGTCGACAATTTACCAGCCACGAGAGACCGCTGCAGCGATCGACTACCAAATCCGGACGCGTTGCTCAGGTTCCAGGTAGAGCTTGGATTGGGGATCAATGTCAAACGCGTCGTACCATGCGTCCATATTGCGGACGATGCCATTGACGCGAAACTCGCTCGGGCTGTGGGGATCGACCACCAGGCGTCGCAGCAATTCGGGCTGGCGATAAAGTCGACGCCAGATTTGAGCCCACCCGAGGAAAAACCGTTGATCGCCGGTCAGTCCGTCGATGACCGGAGCCTCTTTGCCGCCGAGTGACAATCGATAGGCTTCGTAGGCAACGCTCAATCCTCCCAAGTCACCGATGTTTTCGCCCAGCGTCAATTTGCCGTTCACGAAATTGCCTGTTACGGGCTCGTACTCGTTGTACTGCTCAACCAAGCCTTCGGCCCGCGCCTCGAATTCTTCGCGGTCTTGTTCGGTCCACCATTTGCGCAAGTTTCCTTTGCCGTCGTACTTGCTGCCTTTGTCATCGAAGCCGTGACTGAGTTCGTGACCGATGACGGCGCCAATCGCGCCATAATTGACGGCATCGTCGGCGGCCATGTTAAAGAATGGCGGTTGCAAAATCGCGGCCGGAAAAACAATCTCATTCATCGTCGGATTGTAATAGGCATTGATCGTTTGCGGCGTCATGTGCCATTCATCGCGGTCGATGGGACCGCCAAGTTTTTCCAGGTCGCGGTTGTATTCGAACCGGGCCGATGCCATCAAATTGGTTGCCAGCGGACCGCGCTGCATCGTCAACTTGCTGTAGTCTTTCCACTTGTCCGGATAACCAATCTTGGTTGTAAACATCGAGAGTTTTTCCAACGCCTGTTTCTTGGTCCCCGCGCCCATCCACTCGCGGGTGTCGATCCGTTTGACAAACGCTCGCTTGAGGTTTTCGACCAGTTCATTCATCCGCTGTTTGGCTTTGGACGAAAAATGCTTATCGACATAAAGCTGACCGACCAATTCTCCGACGACCGCGTCTGCTGTATTGACGCCTCGTTTCCACAATGGTTCTTGCTCGGTGACGCCTGTGATTGCCGTTTTGTGAAAATCAAAGTGTTTTCGTTCGATCGTTTCGGACAATCCGGACGCGTAGCTATCGATCACTTTAAAAGTCAAATAATCCTGCCAGTGCTTTACCGGCACGCTTGCGAACATGTCTCCGACATCACTGATGTAACTGGGTTGGCGGACGACAAACGCGTTCTGCAATTCCAATTCCGCGGGGCCGACGAATGCTGACCAGGGAAAATCGCCAAACAGTGCTTCGA
The DNA here is from genome assembly GCA_013002105.1 of Pirellulaceae bacterium. The sequence continues at coordinate 4,040 of JABDKS010000660.1, forward strand.
TTTCCTTTGGCGTTTTCTTGTTATAGGTTTTTTCGGGGTCGCGGTTCTCTGTCTTTGTCCATTGCGATTTGGCAATCTGTTTTTCGATCTCCAATACGTTCTGCGCCGCTGCTGCCGCGTCGTCATAACCGACAACGTTCAACATATCTTCGACGTACGCGACCAGTTCTTGACGCAGTTTGATGTACCGCTCTTCGTCTTGCAGATAGTAGTCGCGATCGGGCAACGTCAGCCCCGATTGCGTGATGTACAGGGTATAGGCGTCACTGTTGCGAGCATCGACCGAGACGTAGGGGGCAAAGGGTCCGTAAACACCCTGTTGCACCAACTGGCCCATCACACCGGCAACCTGCCGCGCGTTGGAAACGTCGCCGGCAAGATTCAGGAGTCCACGAATCGGCTCGATGCCCGCTTCGTTTCGCTGCTCGATGTCCAGGACGCTGTTGTACAGATGACCAACCTTCTGAGCCGCGGTGTCCTTCTCGGTTTTGCTTTTGGCAACCTTTTCGATCAACGCCTTGACCTGCTCCTGCGTCCGATCATTCAGAACCGTAAAAATGCCGTAGTTGGATTTGTCACCCGGGATTTGCGTTTCCTCCAACCACTTTTCGTTGGCGTACAGGTAGAAATTATCACCCATCGTGACATCGTCGCTGAACAACGATTTGTCGATCCCCGACACCTTGTCTTGGGCGTACGTCGACTGGGACAGAGCACTGAGCAAAACGACAACGAGGCAAATGGTTCGATTCATATTAAAAATGTCAGGGGACCAGAGGAAGGAAAATGGCGAGTTGATGATCTGCTGCAAACGCGAGCTTACCGATAATCTTGGCACCAGTCTTTTGTGTGGACTCCGCTTCGTATACGCCATTCACGCAATTCCG